>NZUQ01000157.1 GCA_002697225.1 Candidatus Poribacteria bacterium | reverse complement strand
AGATGCGCATCGAAAGTTTGATGGTTAAATCCGGGTTTGCCATTGACGTTCGACCTTGATGGCGCGAGTTATTGCCCTTGTACTAAGAACAATGGGGCCAGAAGCGTAAAGTAGTTTGAAATGGTCGGTGGCGACTCCTGCATGAGGGGTTCCAATATTGTTAAAAATACTTGCATTTGTGCCAAAACTAACTCCCATCGGTTCACTAGCAAGTCGCATCTCTTTTAACGTTCCTTGGACGAAAGCGATAAAAGCTTCGTTACCATTGGGATCTAGAGGTGGAAAAATTATGTCAGGTTCAGTTTGCAAAACGCTCATCTTATCATCGTTTTTGCATAATTCATTGAGCAAAATTTCGACTGTTGGGATAACAGACTGTGCTTCTTCACCAGGCACTACCCGTCTATCAATCTGTATTTCACAAGTCGCAGGAACAACATTAACCTGTGTTCCCCCACGAATAACGTTAACACTACATTGCGCTTCACCAGTTAGCGAATGGGAAGCCCCAAGAGCTGGAATATAGTGTGACTCCAAAACGCCTAATACCTTCATCATCATGCTGATCGCTGATAGTCCACGCTCAGGGGAGGAAGAATGCGCTGCAACACCTTGCGTTTGAATCCGCCAGCGAACTACTCCGTTGTGCGCAACAACTAATTTTAGTTGTGTAGGCTCACCAACTATCGCTCCAACAGGCTTCCAATCCAGTAAAGGCAAATGCTGCTCTACAAACATGCGAACCCCTGTTTTGTTGACTTCTTCATCAACTGTATAAACNATGGCAATATTATTAGGGGTGGNTGGTTCTTCAGCATAACANCTTAGCGCATGCAACATCGCCGCNCCACTACCTTTGGTATCACANGCACCACGNCCATATANGCGATTATTTTCTAGATGCCCNCCCAACGGATCAATNGTCATATCTTCTANACTAACTGTATCTAGATGGCTTTCAAACAATAACCAAGGNGCNTCTTGGGAAACCAGATAACTNACCAACAAGTTAAAACTTTGACCTCCAACTGGCAANCGNTGGGTGGAAAANCCNAGAAAATTTGCNTGCGACTCNAGGAATTGGGATAGNGCCAATTCTGCATCAGGTTNACCAGANACATTTGAGTTTACCGTATTGAATGCAATCATTGCTTGTAGCAATTCTTGACATGAATGGTNTGCTTTGCTGAGCATTANNCTTCTANAAACCCCCNNCTTGTNTTTANCATCAACATTGGAAGAGTTACTAAATCAGACATCCGATCAATTAATCCCGTTTTAGACTTCAACCAACTCTTACCTANCNNGAAACAATGACCTNATGAAACGAAGAAATATTATAAGGCCAAACCAATTATGATTCCGTAATCCCTAGTTGGAACTTACTTACANCAGTTTAACACCAACGAATTAGTTGAAGNCTAGNCGATATCCTTCTATNATCCAACATAACTTACTCAACTGAATACCTTGTGTTTCACTCATCTACAAACANGATAAGTTGNATAGTATTCAATGCTTCNATTTNCAGATAACGCCTTGTCTCCNCTATTAAAAACAGAGCANTAATTAATNANATTTAAAACGAATGAACTCCCCCACTAAATTAAGCAGGATGATTAATTTTCCAAGCGGCCAGNCCATTTAATACAACCGTTAATATGTTCCAAAAACCAATCCTCATNCCANAACGCATCTGGATGACCAAGTGCTGTATACATGACCCGNCCCTTTCCATACTCGTGACACCANCCAAGTGCGTAATCATGATCATCTCGATTACCTTTGGACANATCAATAGAATCGTTATCTAACCTCATCAACACATGTGTATTATCACGGTCCCAGTTCTTGAAAGTGTAAATTTCATCGAAAACTTTAAAAGAATTTCCAAGAGAGCGGGTAGATGGATGGTTAATATCTTCGACAATCACATTAACTTCCTGCGTCCATGGATGTCCTGAGAAATAGCCTCCTATCATCTCACCATATTCTGGCCAGTCATAGCAAGTATCAGTCGCATTATGAATACCTAAAAAACCTTTTCCCCCTTTTACAAAGTCAAGGAGTGCTCGTTTTTGTTCAACATCGAAATCCAAATTACCTGTAGTAGCAAAAATAAGCATATCAAGTTTCTCTAAACTTTCCACAGTAATTTTTTGACACAGATGAGTTGTATTGACCNACCAATTATTCTTTTGGGCTAAAGATTTAATAGCAACTTCAGCATCTGGTAAGTAGCTATGTTCGAAACCTGCNGAATGNCGTAACATTAAGATGTTCATTTGACTTCCCCTANATTATTAAATNATAGNTTNTNTGAATATTCACAAAAGGCCGCGGGCAATTATATCAACACACATACTATAATAANCTGATGATTTCTCGAATANTAAATTNTTTATGAACTAGACAATTTATTATCACAACTTAAAAAAACTTTCNGACCCACNACTTAACANTTTATTAACAATATAAGTCCCANAAGCAACGAGCACAATCACTATCACTCCCANACAAGCACCAGGCCCCCGTCCAGTTGCGCTTTGCATATAAAGGTATATTCCATAGGAAAGAGGTGCTAGTTCTTTCGTCGGGACCAACATCATGGTTGAACTTAACTCAACAGATGACGTAATGAAAGATATGACTCCCCCAGCAACTACCCCTTTGAGCATCAANGGNAACGTAATCTTCACAAAGGTACGTCGACGGTTAGCNCCCAAATTTAAGGCAGCTTCTTCAAGAGACTCATGGATCTGTTGCATCGAAGCGTAGCAAGATCTGAGTGTATANGGTAACCGTCGNGTAGCATAGGCAATTACCAAAATTATCCACGTTTCAGTAAGNGGTTTGTTGAGAATCGGAAAATCTACCGNNTGGAACATACGCAAGTANCCAGTAGCGAGNACAACTCCGGGAATCGCAAGNGGCAAGGTAGCTATNAAATCTAAGANCCCTTTACCTATTATTTTACCTCGAATCAGCAAAAAAGCNATGAANGCTCCTAAGATCACATCAATTCCTGCGGCCAGAAACGAGNAGATCAGCGTATTCCAAACCATNTATGGTGTTTCAATAAAGATCTCGGCATAATGNGACAATGTATAACTTNTNGGTAAGAGAGAAAAACTCCAAAATTTAGCGAACGAAAGGATTATGATCCCGATGTGTGGAGANAAACTCANTANAAGAATAACAGTGCAAAATCCTACNACCAANCATAGTTTCAGACTACCGATCGATTTGGATATAGACACACCAGNTGCACCACGCTGGAGTGTTGCATATTCAGATAACNTCAGGTAACGCATCATACTCCACAAAGAGACTAACGATAANGCGACGAGGATTACCGAGATGACATACCCAGCTTTGTCTTCAACTCCAATATTCGTNATACGNATATATGCTTGNGGNGCGAGCATATTCGTATAATTGAGCAAAAGCGGNGTGCCNAGATCATCAATGCTTTTGATAAAAACNAGCAAAGCTCCAGCAATATATCCTGGCATCATCAAAGGAANTGTAATCTTCTGAAGCAACCGAAACCCATGAGCACCAAGATTNTGNCCTGCTTCTTCAAGTGAAAGATCTATACTGGCCAACGAGGCGGACGCATTCANNAAAATAAANGGGAAATAGTGAAGTGTTTGAACAATAATAATCCCAATTAATCCATCCATGAACGGAATAGTAAAATCAAACCAACTTCGGAAAAGCAGGTTGACGANACCATTTCTTCCAAGTATCAATTGCATCGCNATAGCACCNACAAATGGTGGCATGACTAATGGNAGGATACCCAGAGTCTGGATCATAACTTTCCCNTTGAAGTCATACCGTACNGAGAAGAAAGCCAAGGGNAGAGCAATCAGACTACTGAAAATAACAACCATCACTCCAACAAAAAGNCTATTCAANAATGCTTCTCGAAACAATGCTCTCTGGAAAAAGTTCAAGAAATGAAATAAAGTAATGAAACCNTCCTGAGTAAATGCAACGTACAACACNTGTAANATAGGGNATAAGATGAACGTTGAAAGGAGTCCAGCGAGAANCAAAAAGAAAAGAAATTGACTAAAGTCAACTTTNCNGCACTGACTCAGAATGGAGCGTATCATTTTACTTTTTTGGCCAATTCCTTCGCCAGTCTATAATTCTNCTTAGCAATGGCGTCCCANNCAGTTTCAGCTTGAATTTGCACCTTGTCTGCTTCTTTGGCAAAATGCTGGTTATATTCAAAATCATTTGCCTCTACTTCTAAAACCGGCACCCGTGTAACCAACGCCTTAGCTTCAGCAATCAATTTTCTCAGAACGGCAACGTCCTGATTTCTAGATTCTTTCTTTTCAATCCGTTTCTCAGCCTTATGAATTTCAGACCATGCCGATTTCAAACCTCTAAGCCGAAAAGTGATAAGCTGGTCAAAAAGTGAATTGATCAAACCATAGCGTTGCTGTGATAACTGNACATCAAACTTAGTCGCAGNTTTTTTCATTTCAAAAGGATTCGGAAACCCTNGAGGGGCATCNCGATATAGCTCTGGTATAACTGGAAGCCGGCTAATTTTCGAATCNAAGAGTAGCCTCTGTCCTTCNTNACCAAGAAAAAAGTTAATGAATTNCNGAGCATTCTCCTTGTNGGGAGCGCCGTTGATCAATCCTATGCTCGCAGGAACAATCGGCGTGATTGAAGGATAAACAAACTCNACNGGTAAGCCACTTGCCTCCGCCGACAAACCGAAAAAGTCTATAACCACACCAATTCCAAACTCACCATTNATTANACCTTGNGGAACGCCGAAACTACGCTCAGTAATAACCGACATATTCCCNCACATTGAGAAGAGAATTTCCCACCCNTTNTCCCAACCATACCCCTGTAGAATCGCCTCCACAGTCAAATGTGTTGTGCCACTCCGTGANGGAGCACTCATTGCCAAATGNCNATGATAGNCAGNAGCAGTCAGATCNGGCCATTCCTTTGGAGGATCTAGATGATACGCTTCAAGATAGTCTTTATTCCACATAATTCCATAACCACTTAATGCTCCGCCAAAGTATTGCCGGTCAGGATCGTGAATTGGATAAGTCCCTATTTTCTCAGGAATTAATTCGCCGATTTCATCAGGCAATTCATATGTTTCTAAGAGTCCTTCTTCCTTTAAAACAGCAAAAGCGTCAACCGCGCTGGCCCAAATTAAATCTGAATTCGGTCTCTTGGCAGTCTCACGAATATACGCAACCGCAGCTGAAGTCTTCTTTGATCTAACAACAACATCAATTTGTGGATGTTTGGTTTCAAAGGCTCGTTTATAAGTTTCAAACAAGTCTTTTGGAAAAGAAGTGATTATGATGAGTTTATTTTCTGCTGATACCACCACTGACAGAAATAGAAATAATGTACCTAAAACAATCTTTCGTTTCATCATGTTCCCTTTGCTAATCTGTTTTCTTTATCGACATAATTCATGTGTACTACCAAACCACTTTCCTTGTACTTAACCGAAATATGAAATCCAATTCTGCCTGCATATCAAAATCAACTAAATAGTATAATTATACGCATCCATTCAACACCAGCAGCCAAAATTGCCTGGATGGAATTCGATTTTAGATAATCGGCCTCTTCTCAGACAGTTGGAACCGTTCCTGACCATAAGAGGAATACGCATATATCTCAGACGAATTTCGCTCCATTGATCAGACAACAAATTAGCATCAATGCTATCAAGACGAAAGCTCATTGACACAAATTACTTGGTATAAAGAGCCACATTCAAGACAAACGGTCTCCTACTACAGTTAAATCACAATTCTTTTCATAACCTGATGTTAATATTTTCTCAATTATTTGATCTACAGAATCAAATTCTGAAACGTCAAGCCAGTTGANTCNCGAATCNTTTCGAAACCAAGTCAATTGCCGCTTGGCATAATTTCNCGTACGCTGCTTAATTTGACTAANCGCCTGAACAAAATCCAAGCGCTGGTCCAAGTAATCAATGATTTCTTTGTACCCGTAGCTCTGCATAGCTGGATAAGCTCGAAGATTTTTTTTTGTATCAGAATTATATCCTTCTAGTAACCCCTTCACNTCATCAACCCACCCAATTTCAAGCATATAGTCAATGCGCATTTCAATTCGGTGGTACAATTGCTTACGCGGCATTGTTAGCCCAAAAGCAGAGAAATTATACCGAGGACAATTTTGATCCCAATTCCGCTGAAAACCNGAAATTGGACGACCAGTTAATTTATAGACTTCAAGCGCTCGAATAATACGAGGGATATTATTTGGATGAATCCGTCCAGCAGAAATAGGATCTATACAACGTAACTTCTCATGCAAATAATCTTTCCCATACTTCTCCGCTTCTTGACTAAGATCAGCACGAATCTGCCAATCAGCTCCTGGGCCATCAAAGAGTCCATCGACGATAGCACGAAAGTAGAGCCCTGCCCCCCCTACAAGCAACACACGTTTATTACTATTGTGGATATTATGTATTGCTTGATCAGCAAGCAATTGGTAATCTGCAACCGAAAATGTTTGATCAATACTAACACAATCAATTAGATGATGTCGTACTGTGTCTTTTTCTTCCTGCGAAGGTTTAGCGGTACCAATGGATATTTGCTGGTAAANCTGTCGGGAATCGACAGACACAACCTCAGCATTGAGAACTTGGGCAAGCTTTATAGCTACTGATGTTTTCCCAACAGCAGTAGGACCCAAAATACATACCAAAAAGGGCGAATCAATATTTAGGTTTGAGCTCACAATCCCTGATTTTAATTATAGNCATACCACCACTGTTAACGGTGATATCTGAAACCTTACCACAGACATAACTGGGAGAATAAGTATAATGTACGAATTTACTTGACCAACCCTTTACTAGGATTACTTCACAGGAGGGGCTATTACTTCGATTGCGATTTCACATCGAGCTTCTGGAATGATAGCAACGACTCCAGGGTCTTCCGCAGGTCTCTTCGGTAGGTAAAACTAAAAACCTCAAACTTCATTTGTTGATCGACGGTTAAGATTTCATTGATTTTTCCCTTTATTTCCCGCCGCTGATGAATAAACTGTTCTTCAATCTGTCGGTAGTCATTTAGCGCCTTCTGCGATGAACCCNGATCCCNNGTATCACCTTGTAACTTTTTCAGCTGATCATAAATTTGACGATGATCACGGCGATATCTCTTTTTTAACTCCTCCAGTTCATTGAATCTCGCTAGCAAAGGGACTGATTGCTCGGGAGTTGGAGACACCGCATGAATCAATTTCCAAATTTTGAGTGCTTCGACAAGTTCAGAGCTAAATTGCGATTTCCCAGGCTCATTAACTCGGCGCTCTGCGCGAAGATACGGCANCATAACTANAATTCCAATTACAAACGAAAGCAAAGCTAGTAGGATAATATACTTCTTACTTTTCATGACAATTGACCACACNAGCCTTTATTTCATTGAAGTCAAAACGGCATTATCCAGACNCCCTGACGGNTATGTCGGAAAATCTAGATCACTCAAATCATTCAAATATATGCTTTCAGCGATTGTNTCAGGGGAAAAATTGTAAAGTTCCTCAGATTCCAAATTTAAGACGAGATCNGATTCCCACACAAACCCAATCNCTTGCTCTTCAGAATTAATTTGCTCNANAATTTGGNCAACAGNCATCTCGNCAAAAAACCGATTTACAGNCTGAAAATCTTCGGTAGCCCNATNCNAANGCATNAGAGAAAAACCACCAAAAAACTGAGAACATAATAGAACTGTTAGTAACATCACACATCCAATACCAGCAAACTTCCANATNACACCNTGATACCAATTNAAATTTAGCAATGAGGATCGTTGGTCAACCTGAGTACGCGCAATTTTGCAACGTAAATCTACCCAAAAANTATTCCACTCCGCCNGCGANGGATATTCAATTTCNACATTCTCCACCAAACTGAGTAACCGATCAACAGCATCCAATTCCAACCCACAATCCTCACAATTTTCCAAATGCTGAGTTACCAAGTTCAATTGATACTCATCCAAAATACCTTCACAGTACTGAGGAATTAAGTTTTCTATCCAACCACATTTCATATACTTACTCTAGTTATTGCACATAGGGCGTCAATCGTGCTCGCAATTTCCGAATTGCATTAAAGAGATGAGCTTTAACACTACCAACTTTTAAATCGAGGACATCGGCAATATCACGCAAAGCTAAGCCTTCGTAATGTCTCAAAATAAATACCTGCTTCTGCCGTGGTGACAACTGATCAATAGCGCTATTGATTTCATTATTCAGTTCCTGATTTTCTAAAAACTTTGTAGTAGAACTATAAGCAGTACTTGGATGTAACCAAGAATCGTCCGAAGGAAAATCATTAATGAACGGAAGTTCAACCCACGTACTCTTTCGTCGAGTATAATCTATACAAGTATTTTGGGCAATTTTGTAAAGCCATGTATAGAAACCTGAAGAGCCGCGAAAACGCTCAAGNGCATTGAACGCTTTAAGAAAAATCTCCTGTGATAAATCATAGGCTTCCTCCGGATGACGNGCGAAACGATATGCTAATTCATAAATCCGCTTCTGGTACCTGAGCACTAATTCTCCAAAGGCCTCTGTATCACCAGAGATTACCTTCTGCACAAAAACACGATCCGGAATATCCTTCATTGTATTTAAAATTCCTACCCTTATGCTAGGAATTGACGAACCAACATGGAAAAGGGTTTAGACTAGTTTATATGAGGAATTAAGAAGAGAACATAATAAGCCGATGAGAGGATTTGAACCTCCGACCTACTGATTACGAATCAGTTGCTCTAGCCACTGAGCTACATCGGCACAGAAAAACTCAACATATCAAGGAATAAAGGGGAGAATGCCGAGAGGCAGAATCGAACTGCCGACACGCGGATTTTCAGTCCGCTGCTCTACCAACTGAGCTATCTCGGCATCTACAAAAGCGGTCAGAATAATATCAAATAGCATATACGAATGTCAAGGCATTTTCACTGAAATTCTTTGCTGAGATTNTCGTTCTATGATATACTAGTACGTTATTGGGAGAGGCCATGCAATTTGGATTTCTATTAATCCTCTTGAGCTTGTTAATCGCCTTCGATCAAGCAACTGCAGCACTTATTGACCTGTCAATCACCTATCCAAAAACAGATTTTACAACAAATAACCAAGAATTGGCGATCAAAGGCAANGTTACCTCAAAAATCCCAACCAAGGTCATTNTCTCCGCCAATACCCCCAGTGGAATAAAGTCGNTAGCTGACCTACAACACCCAATTCAATCAATNACGCTGGATCTNGGCAGTAAACAAACACTTAGTGGTATCTTGATCCAACCTGTTCCCAACTCTCAATTCCCCCTTGGTCCAAAAACTATCCAATTGGCATTTTCTCAGGATGGATCTGATTTTAGTATCCCCAAAAGATTCAATGTCCCATCACGCCTATCCACAGAATTCCATAGTGTCTTTGTTATGTTTCCCTCNCCTATCAACTCTCGACTCATTGAGGCCAAAATGATTGAGGGATGGCAGTCTGATCAAATAGCGGTTCAGTCTATAGAATTCCTCAATACTAATGAGCGTGTGATTCAAGCAAGTATTAAATCAATCGCAATCACTCTTGATCTAACAAGGAAAGATAGCCAAGATTTTTCAATGGAAGTTCTTTTACAACCAGGTGAAAATCGTATTACTCTTATTGCCACTATGTTACCAACCCAAATTTTGGATCCAACTTTGGCTGTCGATCAGCATACAATCTCGCTTGTGTACCTGCCAGAACTACTTCCAGAAACAGCAGAAAATGGCTATTTTCACTTAAGCGACGGCACCCAAACAAAAGTCAAGATTCACGCTGAGAGTTTCAATCAACAAATCAAGAAACTAGAATTCTGGCGTATTCAACCCACAGAAATACCACCGTTTTCTTACCTAAATAATACGATGATTGCAGCAAATACATCNCCTGTNGTNGTNTACCGTTTTGTCGCTTTTCTACAGACTAACTTCTCAGCAGAATCGAGCAGTTTTCTGCANTCCCAGCCGCCTNNTTTAGTNGTTGANGGTCTTTTCGATCCCCCCTCGACTTGGATAACAGATTTAACTCCATTACCAATAGACTTGGAAATTGATCTCGGTAAACAGCACACTATCGGACGCATCACCGTTCACGCAAACACGGACCAAGGGAAATCTTTTGGCCCTCAAAATGTCATTATTTATACGGCTGGTAATGACCGGCAATTTATGAAAGCCCTTGAGTTTGATGACTTTTNGGATAATATAACAAATATAGATTTGGAGATAAGACCAAAGGCACGATATGTACGANTCAAAATNATTGAAAGTAAACAAGCAAATAATATACAGATTAATGAAATCGAGTTCTTTGACGCATCAAGTTTCAAGATAGTACCGTTTGTTAAGTTTAATCAACTAATTTTAAAAAAGCCTGCGTTTTTGCAAATCAGCTATGATAACTTTGATCTGTTTAATGCTGGGGTTGACCCCTCAATGACAAAAAACATGCGGATTTTTTCATGGGACGAGCCCTCACAGGAATGGCAAATAGCGGGAGGGTCGGTCAATCCCAACCTACAAATGATTGAACTTGAGCTAAACTATATTACCCAATTTGCCGTTTTTCAGGCAGTTTTGTCTAAAACTAGCACTGCTTGGACTTTCAACCCTTTTTCACCGGATGGCAATGGTGTAGCAGATACTACACATTTAACAATTACTTCACCAAATATTTCAGACCTTAACCAAAGAGAACTCACCGTCGAAATTTTTGACTTAAAAAGTAAATTGATCCGTACACTTATAGACCACACCCTTATTAATACCAATTCAGTGAGTATCGAATGGGACGGTCGCAACCGAATGGGTGAAATCGTTAATATCGGACCATACTTATATCAAGTACGAATTGGAACTGAAATCTCAAACGGTGTGATTATAATAGGAAAATGACAGAATCGAAAAATTTAATGCTGGCACCTAATAAGTTTATGTGATTATGAAATGTTTTGGGAAATTCTATTCCGTTTATTATTTTTTTGTTTTTTTGTCTAGTTCATACGCTGCTTTCGACGATCAATATATCGGAGCCCGTGCATATGGGATGGGAAACGCACTAACCGCGATTTCGAATCAAGCGGATGGAGTACTCATCAACCCAGCTTCAATCTCAAATATAACTGGCCAGGAGCTATCCGCAACTACTGCATTGTTACATTTAGGATTAACGGATCAAAACTCAATCAGACAAGACCTTCTAGCTTATGCAAACTCTGTTCCTGAAACAGGAGCAATTGGTTTTCTATGGAAACAATTTAACATCGAAAGGCTATATACTGAGAACTATGTAGTCGTTGGTACCAGCAAAGAAATCTTACTTGGCAAAGAAAATCAGAAAAAAATTGCTATTGGGGGATCAGCGAAACTTCTCAGTTGGAATACAGCACCAACCATCGGTTCAAATGGAGAAATCATTGAAGATCTGCCTCGACAAACAAAGTTCAGCTTCGACTTAGGATTCATTTTTCATCCTTCGCCGAACACTCCAATAGCTTTATCCATACAAAATCTTAATAGACCAAACATTGCTTCAAAGAACTCAAAAATAGCAGAGAATCTGCCGATAGTAACATCACTAGGCATCGGCATCCTTAGTGACAGCTTTGCTGGTGAAATGGATNTAGTTTTTAGGCATAATGAAGTTAATGTCCANTTAGGTATCGAACANCAATTCGATCAAGGTCGCTTTTACCTACGTGGTGGATTGCGCCTTGAAAACCTNGCTTGGGGAACAAATCTAACCTCNGGTGTTGGTTATCGACCATCAAATCAGGTGGGAATCGATTATGGTTTAATTTTNCCNGTCGTTGGGCTANAANAGACTTATGGAAGCCATCGTGTGAGCGTAATTTATGANTTTTAAACAATCTCACAGTTATCTGGTGTTGTTTTTCCTAATCTATGTATCAGTCTCAGCCCAACAAATAGACCCATTAGGTAACCCAGTCTTTGATAAAAGCGGGAAAGAACTTTATCGGCTTCACGCTAACTTCGGCCTTCTTGAAGGCAATTCCGTACTACGTCGAGACAAAGANTTCAAGAAAAAAACCGGTAATCGAAACTTCTTCACCTTTAATGTCGAAGGCCAAAACGTNCANCACCAATTAACGGTCGGAAATTTCCCCACNAAGTTCTCCAACTTTACNCTAAATAAAGAACTTTATGATGCTGCACGATGGAACATAACCTTCCCTGATACGGGCGGACGAGTTTCAATGTTTGCCGGTCGGGTCACAAACAACACGTTTTCAATATCGGGAGAACATTCGTCACCTATTGAAAACCGCGAAATTCCAAGCGACAACGATTGGTTTATGGCAGGTATCCGAGCAGAAGCGAACTTGGGCGCGTATGGNATCAGCATNGCTGATCTTCCTGAGTTTACTCTGCCGTTGCCTCGAGTTGGGCTGAGCTATGTTAATAGGTTCTTTACCAACTACGATCTGACACGTTCACACAATCCTCTGAGAGGTGTAACTATAAACAACCCCCCTACCGAAATTTTTCTGCGCTTTCGTGATGCCTCACCNGAAAATGATGGTGGAGCAAAAGTTTTTGGGGTTAAAGTGTTCATGGATAGTACTTTAGAATACAATGTAACAGGAGGAAGAGAACGTCCAGGTATTCTATTACCGCACGATAGCGTGCGTGACATGGAATCAAGGTCTGCTAATAGTGACGGTTTTTTTACCTATAGATTTTTTGTATTTAATTCACAGGACATCAAAAATATTCAGTTTGAAATAGATATTGCTAATGACTATCTTGTCGAAATCTCAACTGACAATAAAAACTTTCAGCTTGAACTAAGCGCGAAAGGAAACATCACAGATGAATCTAACCGACGAACACACAAATTCTACTATGGGGTACTGACAGACGAAACAACTCTGGGAATAGACATACAAACAACGCTACAGGGATTTTCCGTAACAGCAGAGCGATCTTGGTATATAAACACCAAACAGTATCCAATTCTAAAAGGAAAAAGAACAAGCGATTCAGTTAGTGCCTGGTTTATCGATGTAAACCGAAATTTTGGCCCTATCGCGTGGAGAAGCGAATATACACGTATTGCCCCTTTTTATGGCACAGCCATAAAAGGTGAAGCAGTTTCCAGTTTTATAGATGATAACGACGACGAAGATCCATATGCAGACTCACGTGAACCGGAAATATTAATCGTTGGAAATACACGGGACGATATTGATGGAGATCGGATTAAAGACTGGAACGACGATTTTCTCCTTTTCTTTGCCAATCCACCTAAATTTCGACTTGGTCTTAATCGGGAATCAATTGATTTCAATAATAACGGTGAGCCAGACAACCTTGAGGATGATGACAAACCAAACTACCGTCTTGATTATGATGAAGGATCTTATGGNCACCATACCTATTTTAAACTTGAATTACCTTTCATTAGCAATTTATCAATTATACCCGGCTACTATGAAAAACACCTCACTATGGACAAAAAAAGTGCTAGCGGATTATATAACATTACCTCATTCACCCCCAAATCGATACCTAATTTCGGGACTATTATTTTCCGACATACACTCCGTAGATCAAAAGATATGATACGTGACGATGTGGTAATCCGAACAACTGATCAACTCATCAAGGATGAACTAACCCTTCAAAATTATCTGGGTAATATCTTTACCATGATCGTTGACTATCAAAACGTAAAAAATCTAACCATTCGTAGCAAGTTTAAGTACCAGCATGACATGCTCTTTCACACTCGTCCTCGTCAGCGTGTGATCGATACAGCCCTTATTAACCAAATTCGATATGAATATAAACCACGGGACGATTTAACCATTGCTCCCGCATTTCGTAACGACAGAACCATCGGATATGTAAATCCATTCAACGAGGGGAAATCAATCGACATCAGCCGAAACGCCTATATTTTAACTCTGGTTCATCAAGTTGCAGAACAACTACAACTCAGTGCAGGAGCACAGTATTATACATGGCGTAATCTAAACGACACAACACAACACTACAACCGAACAGTAGGTTTTTTTGAATTAGTCTTACGAGGAAATGCCATGGGCCAACAAATAGGATTACTAATTACATCAGATTACATCATACAAAACTTTGTCGAACCCATCGTCGGCGGAGGAGAACGTGAAACGAGAATCGCGGTTTCGCTCTTCCTTCTTTAGAGCTCACTCGATCTAATTAACTAGACGAAAAATTGCTTCAAAGACAACAGCTTAGTAGTAAATAGATTTGACCTATACCTGAAGCAAGCTGATAAGAAAATGAAATCCATCCAGTACCAAATCCGTCCCTAGCGTGACATAATTAGCATAAGTGTTGGGAACTAAAAAAACACATTTAGTCCGAAAATAGAAACTCGCTATGTACAATCAAACATCAAACTCTTAAGTATGTTGGGCCCAAGCATATATCCTTCTCAGCATAGGTTCCGCCTTCTCCCATATTTTCTTTTTGACGGGAGAATGTACTTTGGTATAGCTAACAAAGTCCGACCGCCTAGCCCGAAATTCTTCTTTGAACTTGATTAGACCTTGGTTTTCAGGTGGGGAGGCTCCAAAGTCCACATAATCATATCCATCGTGACATGCCTGTCGGATAATATGATCAAATATAGCATTGTTAGGTCGAAAATGCCAGAATTCAGGCAGAGAACCCGCACACCACAGAGTAATTGTACGATTGAACACCAAATACAACAAACCGGCAATAATCTGATCATCTTTCTTTGCAATTGATATCTTACCTAAACCAATTTTAACAAGTTCATACACTAGCATAAATGGTTTAGGAGTACCATCCAATCTCTCTTGAGTTGCCAAATAAATCTGGTAAAATTTTTTTAATTCGCCATCAGTTTGCACATCTGTCACAGTAATTGAATTTTTGACTGCTTTTCTTACCGCACCCCGAACCCTTTTATTATAAGCAGCCCACAATATCTCATAGTCTGGATTAATTTTAAGAAGATGAGTAAACTGGGTCGCTAATTTTTTATATTTGAATTCAACAAGTTTACGTTCGTAAAGGTCGATATGGTCAGAATCGAATATATATACTGTCTCAAAAATACCTTGTTCCAAAACTACCCGATTCAGCGTAGTTTCAATTGTTTCAACCAACGAACCAAGATCGATTTGTTTTCCCTCAATAAGCTGCAATCCTCCCAATAAATTCCATGGCATCGAGTGTAGCATTCTAATTCCCGGCATCGGTTGAAAAATAAACATTGGTAATCCACCAACGATCTCTTTTCCTTGTCGAATAAGATAGTACAATGGACTCATCTGCTTGAAGGACGCAGTAAGCGCGTTTCGCCAAGCCATAGCTTGAAAGGCTGTACTATACGGACAACTATGCAGCATTCGATCCCATAAATCAGCGTTCTTATTGGTAACCAATTCTAAATCATACATAACCTCATTATATCGAAAGTTACGGCGGTTCTCAACCATCTCTCATAAACCAAATTAGGGATCCGATATGGAAAGAGGTAAGACGATAATTGCTATTGTGCCTTCTGTTTCCTTCGACTCAAAATCAAGTTTGCCTCTGTGGGCTTCGATGATCTTTTTTGCTGTCCAGACTCCCAACCCTGTCCCCATCTTTTTTTTCGTAACAAAGGGACGACTTAAAATCTGGGTAATCAGGAGATTCGACATACCACAACCAGTATCACTAATTTTAAGTTCAAGTGCTTGGTTATTTTGAGAAACAATCATGTCAATACCCAATTTCCCGCATTTTCCACTACCATTCGATGAATCAACTGATATTGTCATTGCCTGACAAGCATTTATGACAATATTCGTCAATGCCAAACGAATTTGCCCTTGATCTGCCATAATCTCAGTTGGTTCAACGCGGATTTCGGTTTCAATGGATGAGTCGACTTGTTCAGAAAGAATTTCATAAATCAGGAGATCTAAACGTAAAGATTCCAGTTCCGATGGACCGATATTCGCATTTCGGATTTGATTGATAATCCCCTCGATCTTACGAACCTGTATCTCTGTATCTAGCAGAGCTGATCCAATTTCCTGATCAGAAAAGCGAGATGTCGATTCACGTAGTAAGTCCAAATTAGCACAGAGTAAACCAAGAGGATTCTTGATGGAGTGAGCCAGTGAACTGGAGGCAGAAGCCAGTAACTCCGCCTGAATCTGCTTTTCCTGCATATCAAGCTGTGTTTGGTGTAACAAAGCATTCTCAAGGGCAAGGGTAACAGACTTCCGAAGCCGATCTAACAGTCCTAATTCACGTGCCGTCAGATTCCAACGGGTGTCTGATTTTCGACCTAAATTCAAAATACCAAGGATACGTCCTCTATGTATAAAAGGCACGCAAACCTCTGTTTTGATCTGATTGAAATATGAAAGTGCAACTTCACGAATCTCTTGATGTTGCGAACGAAATTCAACCCGTTCACGTTCGACAATTTGATTGAAGGTAACAAGCCATTTGAAAAATGGCTCGTCCGGGTTTAGGTCGGTAAGTTGCTTTGTTTCAAGTCCCATTTTCATGAACATCGCGGCATCATCATAGTAAATAAGCATATGTGAATTCGGAATTCGTAAAACGTCACGGCTCATCCGAAGAATGTCACCAACTAATACCTCAAGTCCTTGTAGATAACGAGTCGAATCCATAAGGCCATTGATAGTTGTCTCAATTTTATGCTGATCATACTGGAACAGCCGAGTGATCGCTGGTTGCACAGTATCATTGTAAGTTAAAAACAGAAATCGGATGAAAATAATTGCCAACGAAATCTGACTGAATAACTGAAATTGTGTTCCCAGTAAATAAATAATTATGTATATCGTACCAATTGCAATTGAACTAACAGTAAGCCAAAATAATGTTCTATGTATAATAAAATCGATTTCCATAGCTCGATATTTCACAATTGCATAAATTATAAAACCAAACCCGATCACAGGTGCTAAGGTTCCAAGGAATGCTAAATGACGAACATTAAAAGCAGGCAAAATCAGACTGAAGATGGCGGCAATGACCAACGACAAACCGAGCCCTAATGTGACATAGACGAGTTGTAGTCTGACCGAGGGTGAATCTAACTCCCGAAATTTAGTCAGTAAATTTCCGAGAGCGTAGAGCCCTCCGAATATAATGAATCCGAAATAGAGAGGATGATGAATGAAACCGTGCTCGATCCTCAGNTTACCNTGAATAAACTCTGCAGATTTCGGATCCCACCGACTAAAAACAAAAAGTGAAAAGATAAGCGCGGCTGAATATATCAACACGGTCTGTTTCCTTTTAGCCTTTGGTGGTCTGTGGGGAAAATACCAAGAAAAGCAGACAAGTGTTGCGATAATATTCGAGATAAAAAATTTGCTGAAATTCTGAAGATAAAGTGTGGTTTTCAGCATTTCCCTCTTTTCATATAAATCTGAAAAGAATTCGATACCTATCCACACGCTATTTAGGAAACAGAGAACTGCCACAAGTCGACCGGGATGACTTTCAGGACGTTTAACTAAGACAAATCCGCCAAGAAAAGCCAAGATGACTGCAATACCAATTTGTAGATACCCTACAGCTACGTCTGGATTCATAGGCCAATCTAGTTCACTCGCTGTTTTGTTGATGAATCGCCGCTAACACCTCTGCCGCCAAGATTCCAACGATGATAAACACACCGCCCAAAATTTGTACCGGCTTAAGCCGGTCACCAGCTAAAAAGTATCCAAAGATAGCCGCGAATACAGGCTCAGTTGTGAGTATAACTGCGGCTCTAACAGAGGAAATTCTCTGCTGGACAAAAGCTTTTACTGTGAACGCTAGCGCTGAAGCCAAAACCCCTGTCAGCAAAATCGACTGCCAAACGAAAGAATTTGGGGGCAATTTAAATGGTTCGGTAATCCCCCATACTATGGCACATACAATCGAGGATGATATCATCTGTACAAGCATCAATGCGCCCGAATCATGATTTTTAGCATACCTTGAGAGCAAAGAAATATCAATACCAAAAGCCACTGCACATACTAAAGTCAGCAAATCACCAAAATTGAATCCATCGAGATTTCCATCCGACAAAAGAGCAATACCAACGAAGGAAACACAAACAATTAACAAAAATTCATGAGGTGGCCGTTTTTTAAAAAGGAGAAAGTCAGTAACCGGAACAAAAATTACGAATAGCCCCGTAATTAATCCAGAATTAGTAGCCGTAGTATAACGAAGGCCAAAAGTTTGACAAAGATAGCCGATACTAACAACAACACCAAAACCAAATCCCGCTGTTAACGTGTGGCGGTTAATTCTCCTAGAGAAGAAAATTAGTGTAACTGATGCAACTGTAAAACGAAGTGTGAGAAATGGGACAACGCTGTAAACTTCAGGACTTGTAGCATCTCGAACGATGACAAATGTCCAACCCCACACAACTGTAACACAAACCAATAACAAAGATAAAAATGTGTTTTTCAAGTGCGAAGTTCTGCCTTGAGATCTTCCTCCAGTCTTGCAATAATCCTAAGCTGGATTTCATCAATAACATCATCAGTCAAGGTTTCTGTATGAGACCGGTATTCGATAGTATATGCTAAACTCTTTTTTTCCTCTGGGATTTGGTTACCAACATACAAATCGAAAAGATAAGCAGAATCAACGAGATCCCCACCAATTCCCCTGATAATCTGGAGCGGTTGATCTGACAAAATATCCTTTGACACTAAGATTGCCAAATCTCGTTGGATGCTAGGGTAAATTGGAATTGGTTCAAATTTTTTGTCTATTATCGCTAATTCTACCAACCTATCAAAATCAAACTCAAAAACATAGGTTTGGTTGATTAAATCATAATTTTCTCCGACCTGAGGATGCACTTCACCAAATAAGCAAATCGATTTCCCGCCAATGTGGATTGATGCACATCGACCAGGATGAAAAGTTGGATGCCTCACCCTTTCAATTCCATAACCGAAAACACTTGACATATCTAAAACCCCTTCGACAATCCCTTTGATGTCAAAGAAGTCGACAGTTTTTCGTGAGGTACCATAGATACCAGAACCCANACTTCCTGCCATAACGCCCGCGACTCGTTCTAGTTCCTGCGGCAAACGTTGGTCTCGACTAGGATTAAATACCTTNGCAAACTCAAAAAACTGNACATCATTNACTTGACGCTTATTGTTTNGTGATACATTTTCGAGCAAACTCGGAATCAATGTTGTCCGCATATTCGCAAAATCCTGATTTAGCGGATTTTGTATTGGAATAGCCTGTCTAAGTGGATCATCCAATGCCAATTGAATCTGATCAAAGACATCAGAATTGTAAAAAGAATAATTAATCGCCTCCATTAAGCCTGATTCTAGGAGGTGTTCCTTTACAGACTCCCGAAGTAAAGATCGNTTACTTATTTTTGGAATCGGGATATTTCCGGTTGGGAGAGTCGTAGGAATGTTGTNNTACCCATAAACACGTGCNATTTCTTCAATTAAGTCAATTTCACGTTCCACATCGGGGCGAAATGTTGGAACAGCCACTTTTAAATTATCCGATCCAGCAAAATTCTGAACAGCAAAATCCAANTCTGTTAATATACTCACCATTTGACTAGATTCGATATTAGTCCCTAAAACAAAATTGACACGACTTGGTCGCAACTCAATCTCAGTTGAATCACGTTTTCCAGGATAAATATCGATAATACCCTCAGCAATGTCTCCTCCCGCCAAATCNGCGATAAACTGTGCAGCCCGATTAATAGCTGGAATCACNCACTCTGGATCGGTCCCACGCTCGAAACGGTGCGAGGCCTCGGTGTGCATACCAAGCGATTTTGNAGTNTTNCGAATGCTGGTAGTCTTAAAGTATGCNCTTTCAAGCAAAACATCGGTTGTTTTCTCAGATATCGCAGAATCAANTCCTCCCATCACNCCGGCGACAGCAAGTGGTTTTTCTGCGTCAGCAATAACCAACATCTCAGATGTAAGCTGNTGATCCTGCTCGTCAAGAGTTCTAGGTACTTCACCTTCACGAGCACGACGAACAATAATTCGATGCTCTATAAGCTCATCATAATCAAATGCGTGAAGCGGCTGCCCCATTTCAAACATAACATAGTTAGTGACATCAACAATGTTATTGATTGGGCTGATCCCGACTGATTTAAGCCGGTTTTGCAGCCAAGCTGGTGAGTCCCCAACTTTGATGTTACGAATGATGCGCGTAGCATATCGAAGGCACAAATCNGGTGCTTCAATTGTAACAGAAGTAAGTTCGTCCAACCGAGTATTTCCTTCATCAACTTGAATGTTGGGAAGACGAACAAAGCCTCCAGTAACAGCAGCAACTTCCCGAGCAATACCAACGACACTCANGCAGTCAGGACGATTTGGAGTTAATTCTAACTCCAACACAACATCATCCCGACCAAGAGCTTTTGTCAGCGACATGCCGACTTCAAGGTCATCTGATAATTCCATTAACCCTGAAGATTCTTCAGAAAAACCAAGNTCCTTCTCTGAACAAAGCATTCCGAACGATGTCACTCCTCGCAATTTTGTCTCCTTGATAATACTACCANTTGGCAAATTAGCTCCAACTAAGGCAACAGNANCAACTAGACTTTCCTGAGCATTCGGAGCNCCACAAANAATCTGTAATTCTTCTTTTCCTACATCAACATCACATAACACAAGCTTATCAGCCTGTGGATGCTTGCGAACGTTGACAATTCTACCAACAACGATGTTATCAAGTCCTTCACTAAGCTGGTTAATTGACTCCACTTCAGTTCCAAGCATCATTAACTTTTCACCGAGTTCTATCGGCGTTAAGTCGAAATCGANATATTCTCTAAGCCAANTTAAACTAATATTCATCTATATTATTTCCCTCACCTTCAGAATCAGCATTTTTCGCATTNAGANAATGTNGGAAATATCTCTCAAGAAACTCAAGTGGATTCCAACTAAAGNCACAACCAACCTTTATTNCCATCAAAACCACCGTCTNANTACTCCCNGCCTANTATTAACACATTNACTAGAGNGTATGGCCTGCTCCAGATGATGGCATATACAAATTCAGAATAAAACTGACGATACTTAGAATGCTTCGCGGAATATAATCACCCAAAACNAACCCAAGGAAAAATGGTATCATTTTCCGATGTGTATTCCAACCCGCAAACTTAAGAATNAAATATTTTATCAACCAACTGAGCATAACAGGAAACCAGAAATATATTAATCCACCCCAAGCTGCACCCGACAAAACATAACCAGAGGCATGCAATGGCCACCAAAGAAAATAGGTACGCATTAATTGTAGAAAAAAAACGAATCCCAACCCAACCAACATGAAGAAAACACCTAGTCCTTCTGTTGTCTTCGGGTGCTGTAACCAACTCTGCAATGGATTCAAGGTCTCCCATCCAAAATGGCCAATCGCACCATGACACCGATCAAGACCATACCGATAAACAACCTCCAAATAAGACCACAACGTTGCAAACGCACCGACGGCTATTGCCAATCCCATAGATATGATCAAAGTCCGTCCTGGTATCCGAACACGATTTCCAATTCGGAGCGACTCAACTTGGTTGGGCATCGGATGAGATCGATTACATCGATTGAAAGCATATAAGAAACTTAGAATCGTTAGGTTAGCACCGCCCAACTTGCGTGTCCCAAAGATATCAACCATCATCTGACGTGGGTTAATACCAATGACTTCATGATAAGGCGGTCCAAGCTCAGCCCGTACACGACCAATGGCAAGAGCAAAGGCAAGGAAAATTGCGTAGAAAACAATTATCACCCAAAGCGACATTCCAGCTATATAACAAAACAGAAACACCAACCCAACACTCAGGAATGTCAAAATCAATGTTGCCCTATAGGATACGGGTTCGTTGTCATCTTCAATTGCATCTCGGCTAAATATATTTCCAATCAAGGTCACGAGATGTCGACGAGCTCCCCACAGTGCAATCAGAGCTATGCCGATCCATGCCCCAGTTGCCCGATCATTTAAATGCATATTTTGCCAACCAATGATGTCAGCAAACACTTTCTCCATGCGCGTCAGCCAGAAAAAAAACCAAGTGGAAAACGCGAGATCTAACGGCATAAAATAGGTTAAACCAACAATTGCCAAGTTAAACGACATTGAAGTATGACCAATTGCACTCCAAGGACGATCTAAAAAATATTGATCAAGACGCAAATTAGGAGGGAAACCAGGCATTGCGGGAAAAATATCGTGTATTCCATTAACTATTCGGATAATCGCTGAAACTGAAAACCCAATCCACATTAATCTATTACGAAAAAAATTGCGGTCGGTTGTCATCTGTACTGGCAGATGGGTTAACGGAAAACTGAGTTTCTCGTGTTCCATCCACTGTTTCCGGAGAATCAAACCAATGCAAAGTAGAGATCCATACAAGACAAAAATGAATCCTGACCAAACTAAAACTGGAACCAACCAAGCCCGCAGATGCTCCGAAGTAAAAATTGTGGATCCGCCTTCGTAATAACCTCTCAACCACTCAGTGTTGGAAACCGTTATCCAAGATGGAATGTGTTGCCAAAATAGCTGAGCCCACTCGTTTTCCGAAGTAGCAAACCAGTAAGGATGAGCTAAAGTCCCCATTAAAATAGCCATCATGGCATGCCCAGAGATGGTAGAAACCATGGTNACCATAATGTAGATCAACAACAGTTCACCTGCTGTAAAAGCAAGGGACCTAGCAAATCGGGCAAGAAAGACATTCAGAGCAATCAGGACAGCAAGAGTAAAAATAGCATTTGAAAACGGTGACACAAGGGTATAAACAGCATACCAGAGCTCGCTAGCAATACCAACCCAATAGGCGTTAACGACAACCAGTATCAGACCAACAAAAATAGCTTTTTTGGTCACAACTTCCGCTGTTCTTTTCTCTGACAGTTGCATTTAAGCTTTCATCTATGGCTCAGCATACGCAATAAGCTANTTATTATCCTGCAACCATCACTATCTTGGCATCTCAGTTTGGGATATTTATCCCCTAATTGATATGCTACTGCGGAGGCTAATCCCCATGATATGGCCAGCATAGATCTAAATAAGACGCTTTGAGCCCTTTGGGTAGTTTGAAACCTGAAATCAATCAATCTGTTTTGAGCTCACTAAACTTTCGTTGAGCTTAAATCCCAATCCCGACAAATCAGGTAGAANCAGATGACCATTTACTATCCGTGTTGGTGGGATAAGTAATTCATTTTCCCATGAATCAATTGGTGCCCCACCAGCATATTCCTGAAATAATAAATTAGGGATAACCGAACAAGCATGGGAAGCCGCACGCATAATAACTGGGCCACACCAATTATGAGTGGCGATCTTGAGNCCATATGTTTCGGCTAAATCTGCCGTTCTAACNGTTTCCAAGATNCCTCCATTTGTTCCTACTTCCGGTTGAAANACCCCTAGAGATCCACTATCAAAAAGTGCGTTNGCTTCCTGNCGCGTACAGGTTAATTCACCAGTAGCAAGTGGAATATCAGTTGCATNAGCAACCTGCTTTAGCTGTTCCGGATCATCTGCTATTGGAGCNTCAAAAAAAAGAATNTTGAACGGCTCAAGTGCTTGAGCCGCCATAATGGCNCCATCAACAGAAAAACGGTTATGGGCATCAATCGCAATTNGATACTTTGGACCAACAGCGTCACGAACCATCTCGACCTTTCTGATCTGATCTTGCAAATCCCTAGGAGTTGGGGTTCCTCCACCTTCAAAGGGATCCCATTTAAACATTCCAAACCCATTCTCTTTCGCCGCCAAGATACGCTCAATACACTCTTCCCAATCGCTTGCCCCACTGAAGATACCATGGTCAGCGTAAAGCGGTATTTTCTCACGAACCGCCCCACCAAGCAGATCATAAANGGGNAGATCAACAATCTGGCCCAAAATGTCCCAAAGNGCAATCTCAACGGCTGATACTGCTGCACTCCAATTTCGGTCATTAGCCTTCGGCCGGANACACTCCATTAAAGGCTGGATTCCGCAAGGAGAACAACCCGAAATCTGCTGACCAATCAAGGAAATATAATTGGCGACAGAACCTGCCTGTCCCGCCCAAGTAAACCCTTCGCCAATCCCTTCAACACCTTGAGCCGTCTGGATCTTGACAATTACCCAAGCTGGGTAATTGCGTACAGCACGTATGGTTACTGGAATAACATCCGTAATCTCTAACGTACGATCACTAATTACGTGGTTTTCATAAACCATTCCAACCTCTAAGTATAGATACAGGTGGACAATCAGACTTCAACTTTCTCAACTTTTCCCGTT
>NZUQ01000156.1 GCA_002697225.1 Candidatus Poribacteria bacterium | reverse complement strand
CTTAAGGTATTTAGATACTAGGAAATCATGGTAATTATAAAGGCTAAACTTTCATACCACTATTCTATCACAAGAGATGTTAAGTATTTCAATGCTATTCAGTTCTGTAATAATTTTCACCCTATAAAAATATAGTATTATTTTAGGGATGCTTCAGATGGTATTGAAGCATCCCGTCCGTCCTTACAACCGGTGTTTCAATTATTAACCAAAAACAAACAGATTGACCGTAAATTTCGTCGGCTTGGGAGAGATCATAATGGCAATACCAATACTGGATACGTATATCATTGGCAGAAATAGTGCCGAGACTTGTTGATTAATTCACTGATGAAATTCAAATGGGAAATGATGATAACTATGCGGATACTTTAACTACAGGGAAAATTATCAAGAAACAATATGGTCGGTACCGAAAGTCTATGAGGATTATAGATCAAAAAGCATCTAAGCGCGGGAATGATTCAAAATTAAATAGGCCCAACTAATTCATCAAATACAAAAGGCGTTAAGCAATTAGCCCAAATGTAGACCTGACTGCTCAACACCTAAAGATAACAATAAAAACTAAATTTTACTCACCCTTGACAACGCCCCAGAATGTTGTCAATTTATTACTGGCTTCGACACTTGATGGAACTATTGGTCCACCAAATTTCATCTTCCCTAACTTGGATGAATCGTCCGGATTAATACCACCCCAGTCGAGAAAGACCCCCTTTTCTTTGTCATGATTAAAACCTTCCTCGTATCCAGGTGTAATCCCAACTTCAAGCCCTTTGGCAACCTTGACTTTAGTTATGTATTTGAAAGGCATAGCAACCTCATAAACCATTCCGCCTTTACCCAAATCAGCATTGGGTTCAACAGCAATCTTTGATTTGGCCACTTCGGGATTTTTACCAAAATTAAGCACTCTAGCTTCTTTGTTCATGAAGGACAAATTCGGTTTACAATCCGGAGCACCTTTTTTCTTGTTTTCCCAATCGATATAGAGAAAGATACAGTCGCCATTCCAAGCCTCACCAACCTTAGCGCTTGGAGAAAATATGTCGTCACGTACTGCAGCTGCAAAGTAGAAATTATCATTGTCATAGGCAACTGACCAAGTCATACTTATGTCATCCTTACCGCCCCAAGTTTCTTTGCCTCGCAAAAGCTCTTTTTCTGTATCGAAAGCAATCCAAACAGCTCCTTGCCAATCATCTAAATTACCATCAATTTTCGGAGCTTTTACAAACTGCCTGGCAACAGTTTCACCATACTTAAGGCCAAGTTCATTTCCATTTGCTTTCGGCAAAAAACCAGCCGCTTCAACTGAAGCAATTAATGCAAAAACTGCACAAAATATAATTAAACTGCAAACACTTTTTTTCATTTCATCCCCTTTATATTTAAATTAATTTGAAAAACATAAATCCATCTTAATTTAGAATATTTCCAGAATCCTTCTATTTCTGCACTTTTAGATACCCCCATTTTGTCGTTAGCTTGTTACTGGAATCGACAGCAAGCGGACCGCCAAACGTCAATTTACCTAATAGAGCTGAGTTATCCGGATTTGCTCCCTTCCAGCAAAGGAAGACTCCCGTTTCAGCAGGGTCGTTAAACCCTTCCTCGTATCCGGGAGTAAAACCGACATGATCTCCTTCTTTAATCTTTCTCTTAGTGCTATGCTTAAAAGACATAGCAACCTCGTAAATCATACCACCCTTTCCCAGTGCTGGGGTGCGTTTAATAGCAATTGGAGAGAGGTGGATATCCGGATTACCGCCAAAGTTAGTTACCCTAGCTTTATTCTTAATGAGCGAAAAATTGGGTTTGCCTACTGGGGAAGCTACTTTGAGATTCTCCCAATCAATATAGAGGAATATGCAGTCTCCTTTCCAAGCATTGGCAGTATCAGGGCCTGGTGTGAATTTATCATCACGCACTGCAGCTGCGAAGTAGAAATTATCTTTATCCCAAGCCGTTGACCAAGTTACACTGATGTCATCTTTCCCTTTCCAATCAGCTTGGCCTCGCAAAATGTCCTTCTTGGAATCAAAAGCAATCCAGACAGCGTACTTCCAATCATCTAAATTACCATCAATCTTAGGAGGACTGGGTAGAACACCAGCAATCGCTTCACCGTGTTCAAGGTCAAATTCATCGCCATTTGCCTCAGGTAGGAAATCGGCCCAAGCTACAGGAAATGATACAAAAACAACACTAAACAGTAACAGACCAAAAATTATGGGTTTCATGCAACTAACCATCCTAAACATAACATTCACTAAACTATTTAACATATTCTTACTTAAGTCCCTCTATTCTATATTACATGACAGCAGGGTACTAATACTTTTCATATAAACCTTTCCAGTCAATTCGATGTTTGGAGCCGATTGATTATCGGTATTACGGCAACACCAAGTTTTGAACTCAACGACCAATTCCTTATTAATGATATCCCATAATGCAGATTATCGGACGTCTGCATGGTCCTATTGAAATAGCGGTAGACAAATCACTTGGGATAAAGACGAAGACCATGCTAAAATAAATTAAAATCTGACAATCAGCGACCTGCAAACGTGTCGCCAGATCACAAGAGTGCTGAACCTNCATCCTTAGACAAGGAGTGACGCTTGNCTTCTGACACCNCGCTTTCCAATAACCAAGTTTCACATTTTAAGACCTTTGGTTTTCTGATCCTCAAGAACCTACTAGATCAAGCCTCAATCGATCACTAGCGGCAACAAATCTGGCGCGAGCTGGAGACGAGTCTCGAAACACCCGAAACTTGGACTAAACGGGGAGGTTTGGATGGATACCAGTATGATCCTCCAGAATCAGCCTTAGTTCATCACCCAGCACTAACATCTATTATACAACAACTCGGCGGCGGTGCATTCGTCCCCAGCGGCGGTATTCCTATCACAAAGTGGCCAGAAAGGAAAAATCTTGGCAGATGCCAAAATCCGGACATATCGACGCCTACGGAGGGCGCTGGCTCCCATTCATGATCGGTGCGACCACCTATTTATTTTATACGATGTAGAACCAGGCGGCGGCGCATTTATATTCTGGCCCTGCAGCCATCATGCAGCACATCGCTATTTCCTAGAAAACCCTGCCCATGTAGATGGCAGCTTTCTCCGAACAAGGAACTTTTCATGGGATATTTTCTGCGACAATCCTGAAACCGGTGGCAAAGAGTTTGTGGCCCATGCAGGTGACGTAGTGCTGTGGCATTCCTATCTGACACACGAAGGATCAATCAACATCAATGATTCTCCAAGAATCGCATTTTTCGCTCGCTGGCATCATCATCGAAGATGCGCACCCGCATTCCGCTATGAAATACCAAATGACCTCTGGAAATACTGGGCCATATTAGGTAAAATTTGCGTCTTAAGCAGGATAGCTATCATACTTGAGTACCAATCAGTTCGAATAATTCTGGTTGGAAAGGAATTTGTAATCATTTTGCTAACACCAACATTCACCTGGTAACAGACTTGTCTACGAGAATGCAAATATTGGATGACCAATAGCTCTTTCATCCTCGAACATTCCTACAATAATTTGAAGTAACCAAAGTAGTGTACGGTGCCAAAAAGGAGCATGTATGTAATACGAGGAGGAACTGCCTCCCTCAACTCGTGTGCCTTACGTGTGGCTAAACGTACCATCATTGCTAATGGCACTTTCCATAAAGTCGCGTGGATCGGATCTCGTCGTGTAATGGACGTTAACAGCCAAGGGGAACCACAATTTAATCCTCCCCAAAAGAGATGGGATGTGAAATAATCCGTTTATTTGTTGAAACGATTTGAGGGCACTTGGGTTCAGACTAGGCACAAAGCACCTCAACCCCAAATTTTCTTAAGGCGGATAAAGTGAACAATGGCGTAGACGACAAGCTCGAAGGTGTTTACATTACAGCAGGCGATCTATGATTGGGTTTCCCAGTGGAGCCTTATCAATCAATCCAGACAATATATCGGTATAAGATAATTCTATCTATTAACCGGTTGGTCAAAGTAATCGGTAAGATTTATTAGTTGGAAAAGATGATTTAAAGATTGGATACTCATATCATCTGAGTTGGGTTGACTAGCTTCAATTTTTGCCTGAATCATAGTTCCATAAATAGAAATCGCTGGCAATACTATGCCGGTTATGAAACTGATTAACCAAATCCAAAGCTCGCTTTAAGTTATCATTAACGGNCAGATCTAACGATGGTAAAAGTGACGTTAGCTGTTTTTGCATGCNGGGTGACCCCGGCAAAAGATAAGCAACTACTGAATTTNCCTGATCAGCATTCAGATTAGCATCAACATCCATCTATTTGGTTATGCTTGGTTTTTGCATTACCAGACTTCATCAATCGGGATCGGCTATCAACAAACAACTTACGAGCAAAGTTCGCCGAAATGCTTGAAATGTTCATCGCCCAGTCTTTGTCAAAAATTGAAGGAATAATAGCAAATAAATAAAAATTGAACGGTGACTACANCAAAAACCATCTCTGTCGCAGGTTTTCCTAAACTCACTTGCGAGTTTTCTCAAACCTTGCTCTGAGGTGATATACTTTTACATGTATCGACAGTTATCCAAACACATTGAGAATCTATCGTCTAAATTCTCAGCTTATCGTCAATATTAGGGACTCAGCTATAATTAATTATCCGTAGGTAGTCGAAATCTATTTATCGGAGAACAGGAAAAACAAACGGTTCTTATTAGCCGAGATTATGCCATAAGTGGGAAATGAAATTGCCGATACTGNATAAAGCCAGCGATTTTTTCTNCGTNNGCTTTCAATAACANAATCAATNANAGGAATAAATATTTCATGGCTAAAAAATACGAATTCAGTGAGATCGGACTACTACCAGCATTAGGTGATAACGTCGCGATTGCTACAAAAGTCGTTGAAGTTGNGGCAGAAATTCACTATAACGATCAAACCTTCTCCATTTCACATACTATTCTGGAAGGGCATCGGTTTGCCNTTGACTCGATTCCAATCGGACAACATCTGCTTTCATGGGGATTACCGTTTGGAACAGCGATTGAGCAGATTAATCCCGGTGATTACGTATCTAATAAAAAAATGCTGGAATCGCTTTCAATTCGAAATCTAGATTNCGANNTGCCAGATAACCCGAACTTTAGCAATGATATTCCTCGCTATGAACTCGATCCAGCAAATTTCCAACCTGGCACGCAGGTTTCAATATATGATACGGATCATCTATTTGAAGGATATAAACGATCTGGTAACCGAGGAGTTGGCACACGAAACTTCATAGGAATCCTCAGCACGACATCAAAAACTGCCAGTTTNGCCAAGATCATTGAAGAACGGTTGCTTGGTGTAGCTGATGATTTAGACCAAGTTGACGGNATCGTCTCNATAACTCATACTGAAGGCGGCGAAGCAAATACTCCCAATAATCTGAATTTATTGCTCCAAACACTTGCTGGATTCATGGTACACCCAAACATAGGCGCGTGTATTGCTATTGACTATGAAAACGAAACAGTAACTAACAAAATGCTTCATGATTATTTGGTTAAAAATAACTATCCTATCAGAGACGTTTTGCATCAATTCTTTTCGATTAAAAGCGGTTTCGATCAAAGCTTGGATCAAGCGGAAGATATTGTAAAATCCTGGCTCGAACCGGTCAACAAGATGAATCGAACATCTCAACCACTCTCAAACCTGAAGATCGCGCTTCAGTGTGGTGGATCTGATGCTTTTTCTGGTGTTTCAGGTAATCCATTAGCGGCTTATGTAGCCAAAGAAGTGATACGGCATGGAGGAAGTGCAAACCTAGCTGAGACAGATGAGCTCATCGGAGCAGAAAGTTACATTCTACAAAATGTGAGCTCAATTCAGGTAGCGAGAAAATTTCTGTCAACTGTTGAAAGGTTTCAAGAAAAAGCCAGTTGGCATGGCCATACAGCTGAAGGAAACCCATCCGGAGGCAACAATTTTCGTGGACTTTACAATATCGCCATCAAGTCGATAGGTGCTGCCATGAAACGACATCCTGATGTGCGTCTTGACCATGTCATTGAGTATGGAGAACCGATGCATGATGCCGGTTATTATTTCATGGATAGCCCAGGAAATGATCTCGAGAGTATTGCGGGTCAGGTTGCAGCAGGGAGTAACATCATCTTTTTTGTTACCGGTAACGGTTCAATCACCAACTTCCCGTTTGTCCCAACAATTAAAATTGTTACCACGACGGATAGATACAATTTGCTTGAAAAAGATATGGATGTTAATGCTGGTGCTTATCAAGACGGTGAACCAATGGAAAAGCTAGGTACATCCATGCTCAACCTGACTGTTGAAATAGCCTCTGGCACACCAAGTATTGGAGAGAAAGCAGGACACTCACAAGTGTCGATATGGCGTAATTGGCAACAAAACGATGCCAGCAAAACAGACCAGATCTTAAATGCGCCTAAACCTGAGGGCCAACCAATCTCAGTTTCCAATCCAAAGAGTTCCAACAGAAATTTTTTAGCTATCCAAACACAAAATGGACCCAAAACGGACCAGATTGGCCTTGTTTTACCAACCAGCCTTTGTTCTGGCCAAATAGCTCAGCTAATTACCAAACAGTTGAACCAGAAGAAACTAGGACATAACAGAGGTATTTCACGCTTCGTCGCTCTAGCACATACCGAAGGTTGTGGCGCTTCAGGAGGGAGTTCAGAAAGATTGTACGCTCAAACGCTAATCGGGCATTTGGTCCATCCAATAGTCGGTTTGGGTGTTTTACTTGAACATGGCTGTGAAAAAACCCACAACGACTACATTAAAAATGACCTAGCTCAACTTGGAATCAACAGTACAAAGTACGGTTGGGCTAGCGTTCAGCTCGATGGTGGAATCGATGCTGTAACGCAAAAAATAGAACAATGGTTTAATCAATCGGTTGCAGAGTTGGAAGATCTCACGTATAGCCAAGGATCCCTGCGAGATCTACATATCGGACTCATGTCAATAGGTAAAATAACCAGCCGCGTTGCCTCCGATTTGGCTGACTTCACCCAAACCATTATTGGTGAAGGTGGTACAATCGTAATCCCCCAAAACGCTTCCCTACTAGAATCTTCCAATTATACAGCAGAAGTAATCGGCAACCAAAACTGGGAACCTACTATATCTTATGGAGAAAGCCAAATCGAATCAGGACTACACATTATGGAAACACCAACCAGCCATGTGATTGAAACGATAACAGGATTGGGAGCAACTGGCGTTGACATGATGGTTGCCCACATAGTTGGACACCCAATTCAATCCCATCGAATGATACCACTGGTCCAGTTTTCAACAGATCCTACAACTCAATCAACCTACAGCTCAGATCTGGACCAGATTGACACCAACCTCCTTGATCTAGTTTTGGAAGTTGCTTCACGTCAATACAGACCAAAACTATTTGCAAAAGGAAACACAGACTTTCAGTTCACCCGCGGGCTGTTGGGAATTTCGCTTTAATCAACTTGAGTTGACAACCAATTTCCATAATCACGTGGTAGTGGTTCTAAATCGCCCAAACCAACTTCATCACGCCAACGCAACAACGGGTGATCTCGATCTTGTTGTGGGAGTACGACTCGTCGTCCACCAGTTGCTGATTCAAAAATCCCCATCATGATTTCAAGTACATGTCGACCTTGATAACCACTGCATTCATGTTCATCATCCTCATCCAGTGCACGGACATAATCATCAACAAAGCAATAATCACTCGGATCTGACTGATTATCTGATTTATAATGATCTGGAAATACAAGATCAAGAACTTCCCATTGTTGACCACTTGGCAAATAGTGCGGTTGTGGAAGCCACCATGCGTTGTTTCCCTTCCAAAAGAGACGTCCTTCACTACCATATATCTCCATTACATAAGCAGAAGTGTCCATTTTATCAAACCGATGTTGAAGTAATGTCGCGGTTACATCATTATCAAATTGAAGTGTAGCAGTGAGATGTTCACATGCGATTGTTCCCATACCACTCGGTGATGGAACCACATCTTGTGGAGTAATCGGTTGACCTTTCGTTGTCGCCTGAGCAACAACGCTTCGACAGGAACCGCCAAATCTGAGCATATTGTTGATCATATGCGTCCCAATATTCATTAGACCGTAACCACCATAATAGCCTTTACCACTACCATAGATGTAGCGTATATTACCAATCTTTCCTTCATCGACTGCGTATTGTAGTGTCTGCATGGCGGGACTCACTCGACCCTGATGGTGTACAGCCACTTTACTACCTTGAAGTTCCGCTTTCGAGATAACATCATCGGCCTGTACCAAGTCAATACACATAGGTTTTTCAACTTCAATATGAACACCATGTTCCAACACAGCCATACATAAACCATGATGAAATTCCGTTCCTGTTGGAATAGCAACGATATCAGGTGACGTTTGATCAATCATCTCATTTAAATTGGTAAAACGTTCATTAACATCGACCTGCTGGCCTAACGCATCTACACGTCCTTCAATCAGATCGCATAGACCAACAATTTTAGTACGTGGATGATCATGATATGCTAAAGCAGTAGCTCTTCCTCTCCCTCGACATCCCAGAATAGCCACTCGATAGGTATTTCTATCCATTTAGTCTTACTCCAAATATTTGTCTTTGTATAAAGACTGATAACAGCCTTCAATTCAAATGAACAATTGGGTCATAACCTTTGTTGTAAGTGGTTGAATCGGCCGAAATATAGTGACAGATGAAAGTTTTTCGAAATCGTGTGCCCGAACGATTTGGTCTTGATCCATGAATTAATCGTCCATGAAAGAAGAGGAGATCACCTTTCTCCATTTCAATCAGATGCTCAACATACTGATCAGGCGGCTGTACAGCGGTATCTGTGAAAGACTGACTGGTATCCGTTGGACACATTTCCAATATATCCTCAGTGTTCGATCCCGGCAGTACAATCAAACCCCCATTTTCTTCATCAATATTATCCAAAGCCATCCAAGCAGCGATACAAGCATTCGGTTCTGTCCTAAGATAATAGTCATCTTGATGAAAGTCCTGCCCACGCGCGCCAGGTGGTTTCCAGTAGAACATTGTTTGCAGTCCAATTGCCTCACCATCCAGTAGAACTCGAAGGGATTCGACAATTCGTGGATGTTTAAGAAACCGAAGAGAAAGGTCATCCACACGATGAGGATGCATCATTCGTGGATAGGTCCGGAGCGGATCACTATCCGATTCCGATTCTGGTACACTATGGAAACAGCCTGGGATCGACTTTCTAGCATGTAATGCTAATGAGCGCTCAATCAGTTCATCACACTCTTGCTCTGAAAACAGCTGCTTAATTAAAACATATCCATTATTTTGATATTGGTGTTTAATATTGGATGGAATCGGTCTTTTAGACATTATTGAGTCCTCTTTTCTTTACACAATTCGAAGCATAATTTGTCAAGGCAATATTCTTTATTGTCATTCACCAAAAATTCGAGACGCAACTCAAGTATCAAGGAAATGCATCCTTGACACAACGAAACCCAACGTTATTACTAGTGAATGTTGGGAGAAAGCTATTTCGATAAGAAACTCGAACTCTAAAATGATGACTATTCCAAGCACCTCCTCGCAAAACGCGAGGTGTGGTGACAGCAGAGAAACCCTTCATCATATCGACAATTTTCCCTCCGGAAAATGGGTCGCGAATAGACCCCATTTTGATATCCTCACTATCTTTACATTCTTGATAGAAATCAGCGTTCCATTCGTCTAAGCACCACTCAGATACGTTTGCCGCCATGTTCTTTAATCCATAACTAACTACCTTGTGTTTTAAATCACCATCTTTAAGTGTTTTCGGAGCAGGAGCTTCAGATGGTGGAGGTCCCGCGAGCATAGGTGCATAGGCATCAGGAGATGATGTGCCTCCAGTACCGCTCCCATAATTTGCCAACGTCATATCTATATAGTCGCCCCATGGATAGCGCAAGCCAATTTGGCCGCCACGGGCTGCATATTCCCACTCAGCTTCGGTTGGCAATCTTTTTCCTGCCCAGGTGGCATACTGCATGGCATCGTACCAACTCACATATATCATAGGGTGCTGATCCGTTGGAGAATAGGCCTGAATTTCCCTCCAGTCTGGTTGAGGAAAAATCGATTCACTGCCATCACTATCCGTCAAGTCGCTACTGTATTTCTGTTCCAGAAATTCCCTGTATTGACCAACTGTTACCTCGTTAATATCCATGTAGAATGAATGTAGATAGACTTGGTGCCTCGGTAGTTCATTTTCATTACCTTCCCTCAGATAATCTCCCATTTCAAACTCTCCACCTGAAATATACTTCATACTGCTACCATCTTTTTCATGTATGATGGTTTGGTCGTATTTTATATCAGATTGCTGTACCTTCTCACCTTCCTTCTCGCTACAACTAACTATTAACATGACAAGAAGTAATAATCCAAACACAAAAACTCGCGAAATAACCTTCATTATACGAACAAAACCGGGTTTACGAATATAATTTACATTATTATTATCTTATTATTGATCGGATTCTAGTTGTTGACTCAACCGAACCCCCAAATTATAGCAAAAATAGAAATACCAGACAACAATAGTAAAGTCAAGCATATCGACTTGGAGAGGCCCTAATTTACCGACATGGATATTCACAAACATGTTGAGATATAGCCGAAAGGATGATATTCTTAGATAGTTATACTGCGGGAATGAACCAGGAGGTTAGACACATGCCACTTAAGCTTTTAGTTTTTGGTGCCCACCCTGATGACTGCGATATCCAGACTGGTGGCCTAGCCGCATTATATACCAAGCATGGCCACAAGGTTAAATTCGTTTCCATGACCAATGGCGATGCAGGGCACCATCAAATGGGCGGTGCGTCTTTGGCACAGCGGCGTAATGCTGAGGCCCAAGCAGCTGCAGAAGTGATCGGAATCGACTACCAACTCTTGGATAATGGTGATGGCCGTCTTGAACCAACCCTTGAAAATCGGTATCAAACAATCGAACTAATCCGTCAGTTCAAACCTGATCTGGTTATGACGCACAGACCCAATGACTATCACCCAGATCACCGCTATACTTCCATAATAGTACAAGATGCCGCCTATATGGTTACAGTTCCCAATATATGTCCTTTTGTTCGTCACTTAGACCGGAACCCAATAATCATGTATACCCATGACCGTTTTTCAAAACCATATCCATTTCAACCTAATGTAGCTGTAAATATTGATAGTGTGATAGAACAAAAACTTGATATGTTACATTGTCATGAATCACAATTTTATGAATGGCTGCCCTACAACGCAGGTAGGCTTGATGAAGTCCCAAAAAACCCAATTGACAGACGCAAATGGCTCGCGCAACAACGTTTAGGTCGATTCAAACATATTGCTGACGAGTACCGCGATTTGTTGATCAAACTTTATGGTCAGCAAAAAGGTGGAAATATTCAGTACGCCGAAGCTTTTGAAACTTCAGAGTATGGCTTGCATTTAACAACTGAGAAACGGGAAGAGCTATTCCTCAGTGTTAGCATAACTTAGACAAACAAAAGTCACAGAATAATACTTGGAGACTCATAATGAGAGCTAATGGAACCCATCGTTTAACCTCTCAAATGGCTTTTCGCGAAATTACGCACTTGATTGAAAACAATTTGGAACAACTGAATTATGGAGTCGCCATTACAGACATTGATACAGATGGCGAATTTGAAGCTGTGGTGATGGGATTTGGATATCCAAACGTAATCTTGAAACGCGACGGTGAAAAACTAGTAAATGTTGCTGCTGGGTTACTTAGTGACGAAAACATGAACGCAATAGGCGTAGCCAGTGGGGACATTGATGGTGATGGGCAGGAAGAAATATATTTTCTTAATACAGACTCTTTGGGAGGAGAAAAACAGTTTTTTGACCGATTAATCAGTTTTGAAAATGATAAGTTCATCGACCTCTTTGCACTCAGCATCCATGAAAACATAAGGAATGCTGGGGCAGGTAGATCTGTTGTTTGTATCGATCGTAGTGGAAGAGGACAATACGGTTTTTTTATTGCCAATTATGCTTCTCCAATGAAATACTACGAAATGGACGATAACAACTATCTTCGTGATATTGCCCCAGAGCTCGGGATGGATATGGTTACTGGTGGTAGAGGCTTAATTGCCTTGCCTATACATTCAGACAAGACAGATATTTTTGCTGGAAACGAGATGGGGCCAAATTATCTGTTTATCAACCAAGAAAACGGTCAGTTTGCTGAGATGGCGAAAAGTTTTGGTGTTCAGGATACCTATGAGGACGTCCGTGGTATTTCTGCTTTGGATGTTAATGGGGATGGCATTTTAGATTTGGTTTATGGTAACTGGAACGGTCCGCACCGCATGTTCGTGAAAATTAACGACAAATTCGTCAACCAAGCCCCCCCAAACCTAGCGGAACCATCCGCAGTCCGCACAGTCATCGCAGCTGACTTGGATAATGATGGAGATGATGAGATATTTTTCAATAACATCAATCAGCCCAACCGTCTTTTCAAAAGAATTAATGGTGAATGGAGACGTATGGAACTCGGCACAGCAACCGAGCCAAATGGGTGTGGCACGGGTGCCGCGGTTTGGGATTATGATAATGATGGTACTCTTGAGTTGCTTGTGTCTCATGGCGAACTGGAACCACAGGCGTTATCACTCTATAAATCTGTCAATGACAACAACTGGATTCGCATCATGCCGTTGACGCAATATGGAGCTCCAGCAAGAGGTTCTCTCGTGCGACTAAGGACAAAAGATCAAGTAAAAATCAAGCATATTGATGCTGGCAGCAGCTATCTGGGACAAATGGAACCTGTAGCACACTTTGGGTTGGGAAAGTTGGCCCAAGTTGATGAAATCGAAATTCAATGGCCCAATGGTATGCGAAAAAGCTACCCGACGCTTGAAATTAACACTTTTCATCGAATTGAGTTTCCATTTTAAGCAGTTGACGAAATGAGAGAAGACCATGTTGAAAAAAGGGAATGCCTCCGCAGAAGGAACACAACGTTTTGTTAGCCGCATGAGGCAAGAGTTTTCTACCTACAATCAAACTTCTTATCGCTATCTCAATGGTACAGACTTAATGGTTTCGAAAGTTGGATATGGGTCATACCGTGTTGATCAACAGGTGGATGAGCATATCGAGTCGCTAGAAGATTCTATACGTTCTGGCTGTAATATTATAGATACTTCCAGCAATTATACAAATGGTGCGAGTGAGATCTTGATTGGAAACGTGTTGACCAAAATGATGAACCAAGGAAAAATTGAGCGTGATGAGATCATTCTGGTTTCGAAAACTGGTTACATTCAAGGAGATAATCTTAGTCAAGCTATAAAACGCGAGAAAACAGATCAGCCTTGGCCTGAAATTGTCAAGTATACCGATGGTTGTTGGCATTGTATCCATCCCGACTTCCTGATTGATCAATGGGACAGAAGTGCGAATCGATTACAAGTCGAGACCATAGATGTTTACCTTTTGCATAATCCGGAGTACTTTTTTTCCGAGGCGAAAAAATCGGGAGCCCCAGAATCCTTACCACAGTTACGAGATGAGTTCTATCAACGAATCTTTCAGGCTTTTGTACAAATGGAACGTTTTGTTCAAGAAAAAAAGATCCTATTCTTTGGAGTTTCTGCTAACACATTTGTCGCTCCAAAACACGATTTCGAACATGTTTCCTTGAGTCGTGTTCACACAGAAGCTTTGAAAGCTGCTGAAACCGTCCATGGCGATCCACACATTAGCCATTTCAAAGTGGTCCAACTCCCCTATAANTTNCTGGAAACTGGGGCTCTTCTGGAAAAAAACAATCAATTTGAAGACGATATGTTAACCGTTCTTGAAANGGCTGCAGCTATAAACGTNGGTGTNCTGGTCAATAGACCATTAAACGCTATTACTGAAGATCGACTATANCGCCTAGCTAAATACCCGTACGAACCACAATTCGATTATACAGCTCAAGTTAGGGCTAGTATTGAGATACTTAGTGAGCAGGAAAAAACCTTGCGAACTCAGCTTAGATCCACGGGGAACCTGGATGATCTTGATGAGAGAGATCAGGATCCATTTTTTGGTATGGGTGCTATTTTGGACAATATTATCGACCAAATAGAAGGTAGGGACCACTGGTTGCAAGTAGCGCAGCGTTACTTGATTCCTCGGGTTAATCACTGGATTGAGAACACTACACAGAAGTTATCCGATGTACAGCAGAAAAAACTGATCGATCAGGTCGACCAATATGCCAGGGATATTGAAAAGATTCTGTTCAATATCACGATGAAATTCAACCAAGCCGATTTCCAGCAAACTCAGCCCATTGAAGATCGTCTGGATCTACACTTGTCAGAACATGAAAAAAAACTGACAATGTCACAAAAAGCACTGAACTTTGTCTCTTCATCGCCGAGTGTTTCGGTCGTATTAAATGGGATGCGGCGTCCTGAGTATGTCGACGATACGATGGGTATTATGAAAGTTTCCGATTTTGGGGCACCTGTTCAGAAAATGATATAAATTAATCAATTATTGAACTTTTGCACCGTTAGGAATAGATTTATCCAAAGTAATAAGCGACAGTTTCTTTTTGCTGACCGCAGCTAGTAACATCCCCTGCGATTCTAATCCACGAATTTTCGCAGGTTTCAAATTGGCTACTAAAACTACCTGTTTACCGATTAAATCTTCAGGCTCATAACTCTGGGCGATGCCAGCGATAACCTGACGTTGCTCCCGTCCCAAATCCACCCTCAATTTCAGTAATCTATCAGCGTCTTCTACTGTCTCTGCTCCAACAATCTGGCAAACACGTAAATCGGTTTCCTTCACTTTATCAATTGTAATGAGATTGCTCTCATTTACTGGTTCTGGATCTTTTGCTGTTTCCTTTTTGGGCGGTGCATCTTTCTTTGGAAACAAAGGACTCGGTTTATGTATTGGAAGACCAGAAGGTAAACCACCCCATTTATTTATAGAATCAAGATTCTGAGAGGAATCTCCAAGTCCCAGTTGCTGAAAAATTCTAACTGAAATTTCCGGCATAAATGGTAGAAGCAAAACCGATACCACACGTAAACCCTCCATTGCATGGTAGAGAATAGTACCCATTCGTTCGAGGTCATCTTTGAGTGACCAAACCTCGGTTTGCTGAATATAACGGTTGATGCGCCGAATGTATTCAAAGATGGTTTCAAGTGCGGTATCAAAAGCGATAGATTCCATCAAACGATCAACCTGATCAACCAATTGAACGGCCATCTCTTCAATTTCAGCATCAAATTCACCCGCCTTTGTTGGTGCAGGCAAAGTCTCAAAATTTTTCCCCAACAAACCAAGTGTGCGATTCAAGAGATTGCCGAGATCATTTGCCAGATCCGCATTATATCGTGTTTCGAAACGTTCCTGTGTATAATCCCCATCGCTACCGAAACTAAATTCACGCATGAAGAAGTAACGAAACGGATCCAGGCCAAAGTCATCAATTAGGCCATCTATATCAATAACGTTACCAGTAGTTTTACTAATTTTTTCCCCATCTTTTGTCATCCAGCCATGAGCAAATATACGCTCGGGGAGAGGGTGTTCAACTGCCATAAGCATCGCTGGCCAAATGATAACATGGAAACGGATAATCTCCTTGGCCATCATATGCACATTCGCTGGCCAAAATTTATGATATAGATCTCCATGTTCATAGTAGTCAAGTGCGGTAATATAATTGCACAACGCTTCAACCCAAACGTAGATGTTCTGGCTAGAGTCAAACGGCAACGGAATACCCCATTCGACCGACGAGCGGGAGATACTGATATCTTTCAACCCAGACTTCAGCACTCCCATAATTTCGTTTCGACGTGCTTCAGGTAGAATAAACTTGGGATTGGTCTCAATATGCGTAATTAACCGATCTTCATATTTTGAGAGCGCGAAAAAATAATTGTCTTCTTGGACCAAATCAACAGGCAATTTGTGAATTGGACAATGGCTATCATCAGCAAGTTCCTTTTCAGTAAAAAACCTTTCGCATCTCCGACAGTAAAAGCCTTCATATTTACCCTTATAGATATCGCCACTTTGGTGCAGTCGAGTTAAAAATTCAGCTACACCCTTTTTGTGAAGATCGCTTGTTGTCCGAATGAAAAAGTTATGGGAAATATTTAACTTTTCCCATAAACTTATGAACGTGGGTAGGATCTGATCACAATAATCTTGTGGTGAAATTCCTTTTTCCTCAGCAACCTTTTGGATATTCTCGCCATGTTCATCAACACCAGTCAGGAAAAAAACCTCCTTTCCCTTTAGACGATTATATCGTGCCAACACATCACAGGCGATTGTCGTATAAGCGTGACCGATATGCGGTTCAGCATTGGCATAATAAATTGGTGTTGTAATGTAAAATTTTGACATAAACTTTTATAACTCCTTACATACAAAAGAACAAATATAGACCAGTATTAAAAGTTCAATTAACGTTTCTCGCATCTGTCAATTTTATCTAAAATGGGCCAACAAAAAAGCCCTCCATTATCATACAATGGGGGCGTCTACCAGATGAGGTTGTTCAAAGAGATTCACCCGCCATTTAATGTAACCATCATGGGAATCATAATAATTGCGTTAACTATTTGACAATTCAAAAACACTAAAGCGGAAGTGGTTGATTCAAACTCATTCTTGACAACCTGACAGGGCGATTATAACAAACAGGAAAAAGTATGTCAATGCATGGTCCTTAGTGAACAAGATAGAATTCAAATTCGACCAGTCAACCTCTTTCCTATTTATTATTTTCCTTTAACCCAGCAGGTCAAAACAATCCAAGTTAGTATCTTGCATGTAAAGATGAATATGCCGTGAATCTGTTTTTTTGAAATCCGAACTGTTACATGCAAATAAAAAAGGCAGCTGATCGTGCATAGTACATTTGCTTGGCATAATCCGAATATGTTCCAGTATACTGTTCCCCGTTAAACGGCAACTTGACAAAGCGATTTCTATGTCATAACTCTATTGGTTTTACAATTTTAAGTTGTTAATAGAGAGGATCTCTAGATGAAAATTCCGTCTTTGCCTGAGATCGAAAGGCAACCACTTCAAAAGTGGAACGATAAAAGAACTGCTGTAGTTTTTACTACCGAGCAGGTATGGAACCTTGTCAAAGATCAACTTGATATCTTTTATCAACAGAAATTTTATGTTGCAGAAGCAACCAAACCCGCGATGGANTATTTTGTNAACCAAACCAAAGCAGAAGTTGTGTATGGNATAGGTGGTGGACTTGCCATTGATACNGCAAAGTATGTAGCNGCAAATCTTAAGAAACCTCTCTTTGCCATACCAACGGTTCTGTCAACCGATGCCTTCCTAACGGATGCAACTGGAGTTCGAATCAAAGGCTGTGTGCGTTATTTAGCTTCACAATCCCCAGATCTAGTCCTGGTTGATGTCGATCTGCTTTGCCATGCACCAACAGAGATGAGGACAAATGGTGCAGCAGACGTATTATCCATAGCCACAGGAATGTGGGACTGGCAACATGCACAGGACACAGGAAAAAACCTTCCTAATCAAATGATCGAACCACATGTTGTTGAAATCGGCAGTGCAATTCTAAAAAATCTAATTAAGAATGCCAAAGAAATTGGGAACGGAACGACTACTGGAATGAAAGTTTTATTCGATCTACTTTGTTTGGAAGTTCAACTCTGTTACCTGTGTGGACACAGCCGACTTGAAGAAGGCAGCGAACATCACTTTGTTTATTCGATGGAAAATTTTTTGACTGAACACGTCCTTCATGGAGACCTAGTTGGTTTAGGAATACTACTGATGTCTGCTCTCCAAGGTCAAGAATGGGAACCTTATCGGAAAACACTGGAGCAACTAGGGATCAATTATCAACCGCCGGGTGTTACGGAGGAGATGATAATTAACACATTGGTCGGTTTACCCGCTTACGTGAAGAAACACCAACTGCCACATACCATTGCAACAGACTGCAACATCACCACAGATCTAGCTATAAGAACAATTGAGAAAGTGCTGGGTTAATACTTTACAGCAACAGCAAGCCCATCTCTCAGCGGAATAATCGTTGTAAAGACATCTTCGGATTCGTAGAGTAGTCGTGTCAACTCCTTGATTCCTAACGTTGTTTGGCTCTGATCCTTATCACTTATCACTCGTCCCTGCCACAACAGGTTATCAGTAATAAAAAGCCCTCCGCTCCGCAGGCGTGGTAGAGCTTTATGAAACGCTTCCGGATAGCTATCTTTATCAATGTCATTATAGATGATATCGAACTCATCCACTGTTTGGTCAATAATTTCCAATGCGTTTCCTACCTGATAATCGATTCGATCGGTGATACCACCCCGCTGGAAATAACCTGTTGCACGTTCAGCATTCTCCGTCGAACCATCAGTACAGATAATCTTTGCCTCCGGATCTTTTAAAGCTTTAGCCATCCANTAGGCAGAATAGCCAAAACCTGACCCCATTTCAAATATACGTTTGGGACGGGTTAGAAGCACCATTTGATGTAGAAATGAGCCGGAAGTTGGCCCAACAATTGGGAAGNGGTTCTCATGAGCATAANTTTCCATCTCAGTCAACACCTCGTCNCGTGTTGGTGTCACTTCGGTCAGATATTGGTTGACATCAATAAAAGGCAGTGCCATTAGTTTTTCCTCGTCTGATTTATAATTGNGAGTTCAATCTTTTTTCATAGNTAGCGGTTAATTCTTCCAACCCAATTTGTTGTTTTTGACCCACGTTTTCGATATCTCCATTNACCAGAAAATGGAAGTGTGATCCAACATGATATCCGAATTCAAGGTTATGTGTGGTCAGAAGAATACCTTTGTTTCGTTGACGCTCTAACTCAATACGATTGATCATCAAGTTAACGGCGGAAGTATCAAGGCCAGAAAATGGCTCATCAAGAAATAAAATTGGAGGATCATGCAACAATGCTTTGGCTATCATAAAACGCTGAATCATACCTCGAGAGAAGTTTTTCATCGGCTCCCGTGCAAATTGATTAAGACCAACGTCCGACAGGAGATGATGGATTCGTTCTTCCACATATCTAATATCATAAAGCTTACCCAGAAATTTCAGATTCTCGTACGGACTTAAATCAAGGTAAGCTAATGGTTCATGTACAACCACTCCAACCAATCTCCGAACGGTATCACGATGCTTTTTAACTTCGAGACCGTTAATCCAAATTTCTCCTGATGTTGGGGGTAAAAGTGTGGAGAGAATTTTGATCAGAGTTGTTTTCCCAACGCCATTGGCTCCGAATACTGAGACAACCTGGCCGGCACAGATCGATATATCAACGTTATCAAGGATACTTCTGTAACCAAATCTTCTTGTGATGCCTTTGGCGTTTAGCAACATTTAATTCTCTGAAAAACATCTCCAAGATATTGTCTAGGTAATCAACTATATCAGCAAAAATGAAGATAAAAAAAGACCAAATCTATTGATGACGCAGTAAGGGGCTCAACCCAAGACGCTTTAATTGGTTTTCTGTTCAGCTGCGCCAGGATTACATTTCAAGCAAACCTTGTTCTGAGCAAAAGCATCAAGACAGCATTGATGGTCGCATTTCTTCCCATCTTGATGAGCATTAGCACAACAACTGTCTTTGTCAAACAAAGAAACCAGCTTCGTATACGCTTCTTGCTCAGCTTCTGCTTCTGCTTTTTTAAGGGCCTGACGTTTGCCATCGACCTCTTTTTCAAGGACATCAACTGCCTGCAAGTCGTCCTTCACCACCAGGCTAACAATAGCTGAAATGGCAACTGTCTGCGAAAGTTCTAGGGATTTACTGACCGGTTCTTCTAACCGATCCAGAAGTTTCTGTTTAAGTTCATATTCCCAACCAAAGTTGATCTCCAGTTCGGGTCGAGCAGCCCGCAATTGAGGAATGCCTTCTTCAGTGACTTTCGTTCGCCAGAGATAAATTTTCTTTAGATTTTTAAGATCAGTCAGCTCTTGGAGNCCAGNATCACTGATATTTGTTCCATACAAGTTCAGGTATTCTAAGTTAGGTAGAGATTTAAGATGTGCTAATCCTNCGTCACCTATCNCGGTATTNTCAAGATGCAATCTTTTAAGATTGGTAAATTTTGTCAGTAGTTCCAGCCCCGCATCACTGACTTTGCTTTTTGACAGGTTTAACCAGCTTAATTGCTCAGCAACTGGTGTTAATAGACTTAGATGTTCATCTCCAATCTGATCTGAAACTTGACTGAAGTCGACTTGGATAAAGTTTGTATTCTGTGCCAATGGCACAGCTAGAGCACCTTTAACCTCCAAGGCAACCATAGCTTGGTCAGATGCTGGTGGGACCTGTACTAGTTCGACTTCAGAATCTGNGGTTTCATCTTCTGANCNAGTTTCACCGAAGTTTGCTCCTNCTTCTATCCACTGGCGAATNAGTCCTATCTGTTCTTGTGTTAATGGATCACCTGCANCGGTAGGTGGCATGATGTCCCCATCNTCANCAGGTAGAGAAATNCGCTTAAATAACTCACTTTCTTCCGGATTACCCGGTACAATTATCTTACCATCCACATTGGCTTCCGAAAGAGCAATCGCGGAATCTAAACCTAAGTCTGCCGCTTTGTCGTCCATACCATGGCACTTGATACAATTCTCGGCAAAAACAGGCAAAATATCACGGTTAAAATCAACCTGTCCTTCAACCTTATCAGATGGAGAGGAGACAGTCTCTTGGACTGTTTCCTGAACTGGCTTTTCTATATCCAATTCCTGATCATCTGTGTAAGTCGGCCAATTGGCCCCAGAGTAGATCCAGTGAATAATTTTCAGGATTTCATCTGAAGTCAGTTTCTCCCGGTCTTTGGGCGGCATAGCACTTTCGTGATCCGACGGTAAAGTCATTCGGTGAACGATGGCACTGGCTACTGCATCGCCTGGAACAATACCTGCTTTTTTACTGTTACCACCAGCTAACGCACGCGGACGGTCATCCAACCGAAGTCCACTTTTTTGCCTATCAACGCCATGGCAATCATAGCATTTTTTATACAATAAAGATTGGATTTCAAAAGCGACTATGTTCTGATTTTCACTGTTTTCCTGCGAAATTAGTTGTGAGGCAGTAAGTACAAAGAGAACCATTATAAACAAGACAGTATAAACCGGTCTTGGTAGACGAATATCCATTAAGATTTTACCTTTCAGACACCTTAAAAATTGTTCTTAACCAAATTAAGCCAGAATTTCCCTGACGACACGCGCTTCCTCCACACCGGTTAATCTTTGATCTAATCCTTGAAACTTGACTGCCAGACGCCGGTGATCGACACCCAGTTGGTTAAGGATAGTCGCATTGAGATCATGTATATGTACAGGATCCCGAACGATATTGTAGCTGAAGGAATCAGTTTCACCATGTACAACTCCACCTTGAACGCCACCACCTGCCATCCATTTCGTGTAACATTTGGGATGATGATCACGACCATAATTGGTGCGGGACAACCCACCTTGACAATAGATGGTACGACCAAATTCTCCACCCCAGACTACCAATGTGTCATCTAACATACCACGTTGTTTGA
>NZUQ01000155.1 GCA_002697225.1 Candidatus Poribacteria bacterium | reverse complement strand
AAAATAAATTAATAAGTAAGCTAAGATAACTCCAAACGACATCCCAGCGCGCATCATCCAGAAAGTCAGGAAACTGAATCCAGCGACAAAGCCAAGAATTGCCCAGTTGTTTTTTCGCTTGTCTAATGAAAATACCTGTTTTAGATGGTGGCGAGCGCTCCAAGCGGAAAAAATAGCAATGGCAATATAAGCGCCTGTTGTTTGTTCATCAGCATAGGGAAAACCTGGTAATCCTTGAAACCCAGCAGTACTACCAAAGATTCGAACACCTTTCCAAAACCAGAAAAAAAACCAGACTGAAAAAGAGAGATCGAGTGGCATGAAAAAGGCTAAACCAATGGCAAAAGGCAACACATATATAGGTGTCCAGCCGATGGCATTCCATGGCTTTTGCAAGAAAAGTGCACCGATTTCATACTGGCGGTTGGGAAACATAGGAAAAGTTGGAATAAGATAATGAAGGCCATTCAAAATTGCCAGACCGGCTGATATTGAAAACCCTATCCACATCAATCGGGAGCTAAAAAGGCTGTTTCCTAAATCAGTCAATTCAATTGGTAAGTGGACAATTGGATATGATAGCCGTTCATATCGAATCCATTGTTCCTGAAAAAACAAGCTTAGACAGACCAAGGTAACGATCAAAGCAGTAAAGAATAACGTCCACCATAAAGTTGGCTCGAGCCAATGATAAAGCCGCCTACCTGTATAAAGTGAAGAATCACCAAGATAATAGGGAGTGATCTCATCTGAAATTCCCATTGTTAACCAATTTGGCAGATAACGCCAGAAAAGCTGTTGCCAATCATTTTCAGGGGTTGCATACCAAAATGCATGTGTTAGGACAGGTACAACTGTTTGTAGCATATCATGACCTGCCATCGCTGATGCAATTGACAACATGACATAGATGGTGAGTATTTCTCCGCGGTTGAGCCCGCCTTCTGGAATTATTAACTTAACTCCGAAATTTATGGAAATAACGATGGTAAGGATAATAATGACGTTGTAAAAAAGCGAAATCGTGGTTGCAAGCCCACTCAGGTAGACATGATTATTAATTAGGAAATATGCATTGAAGGGGATAATAAAAGCGGAAAGTATGATGGAGCGGAGGGTTACACCTTGACCATTATTCCCTTGTTTATTCAAAAGTTCTTAATTTAGGGAAGGTTAGAGGCGTCGATTAACCGTTGCCCCATTGGTGGTAATACCTGTAGTAATTGAGATTAAGGAAGGAGTAACAGCTTCATAAAGCGATTCTTGTCTGCTTATAAGGTTGGCAGCTCCAAACAGATTATTGATCGATTGCACACTGAACTTAGCAGAATTGGTTCGACGTGTCCCATTACTACTGTTTAAAGTAGTACTGTAGGCAGAAATTGAAGGTTGAACACTACTGTAATTATTGTTCCTCTTATTTGATTGGCCTGAAAGATTCAGAGCATCACGTAATTGTTCGTTGATTGGTGAGTTTAATGCTGGTGCAAGCGAGGATAGTTGCGCCTGAACTTCAGGGGAATCGGGAGCGAGATATTCTGCAATCGAAACGATGCGGCCCGGTTCTGTTGCGGCATCAGGCTGATTGGTTTCTGTGGCAGAACCTTTGCGCTCAGTTCTCAGACGACTCTCAGTAGCTCTTTCTAATCGCGACTGGTTTTCTGTCGAAAACCTTCGTGCTTCCTGCACCAAGCCCGCTGACACTGAGGAAATAATCATTACTCTAACCTTCCCTATCTACTTATACGAGGATACCATAATATCATGTACAGCTTATAATTTCAAGTAAAAATTAAGCTATTGCTGCGGTAGGGTTTGCTCTTGACACTCATATGAGTGAATGCTATTATTATTTAAAGTTGGGCTAAGCGGCATAAAATGCCGCTGTTTTTTTGTTTGATCATAAAACAATATCTATTCTTAGTAATCTCTCATTGACTCAATCCCCCGTCTTTTTAAGTGGAAAACGGACGACTAAATATATTCATGATCTAATTCTTTATGTGTAGTGTCAGTTGAGTATTTCTTCGAACTTTTCGGTTATTTNGGAAACACGTTATGTATTTGAAAAAGTATCCAAAGATACTCGCCAAAGTTGGCTTGACCAACTTAACTGACCTTAAGTATTGATTTAGATAGCTTTCTGCTGTCTCTGTGAGATTTTAATTTTCATCTTTAATTTTATCTGGATTTAAAAGTATGAGTGTAGTNGGCNTAGATGTAGGCGATGTAAGAATAGGTATAGCTATTAGTGAAGATCTCTTGTTTGCACATCCTCTAAAAACAATTGAACGCATAGGGCTTAAAAAGGACATTCAGCATTTGTGCCGAATTTTTATGGAGAANGATGTTGAAACTATAGTTGTTGGATTGCCAAAGCGGCTCAACGGTGAAATCGGCATCCAAGCTGAAAAGGTACAAGGATTTTCTAGGAAATTGGAGAAAAAGACGAAAGCGAAAATCGTTTTTTGGGATGAAAGGCTGACAACAGTTGAGGCAGAACGTATCTTTCAAGCAACGGTTGCGAATCGTAAGAAAAAGCGCAAGAAAGTTATTGATCAAATCGCAGCNGTTTTGATTCTTGAAGGATACCTAAACCAGTTTCGCTTACCCTAAAATTTGCCCGATAATGCACAAAGTCGCNGTTTCGCTTATTTTGATTATCTTTGTCATTTTAGTTTCAATCGCTGTCGCATTTTTGNTTTTTCGACCAATGCAAAGTAGCGCCACACCTATTATCTTTCAAGTGAAATCGGGTAGAAGTTCTCGTTTGATTGCTGAAGATTTAGCACATAAGAATCTGATTCGAACACCATTAGCTTTCAATTTGTTGACCCGGTTTACNGGTACAAGTCGAAATCTAANGGCAGGTACCTACCGCCTTAGTGGCGCGATGAATTCGCTTCAGATTTTCTACTGCCTCCGCGATGGAAAAGCAATTATGCGGAAATTTGTTGTCCCAGAAGGTAAAACGTTAAACGAAATTGCTCAAATTTATGAACAGTCAGGGTTTGGTTCCGNAGACCAATTCCGGCAGGCTGCGCGAGATCCAAACTGGCAGGTTAAATATAATATAGAGAGTGACTTTTTGGAGGGATATCTTTTTCCAGATACCTACTATTTTGGCGATAGTGTATCAGCTGAAACTGNGATTCAAACCATGTTGAAACGCTTTGATNGGCAGTGGACTGACAATATGAAAAAAGCCGCAGATGCTATTAGTATGTCGCGCCACGATATTATCACACTGGCTTCAATAATTGAAATGGAGGCGACACTTTCCGAGGAACGGGCCGTCATATCTGGTGTTTTCCACAATCGGTTGCGCTTGGGTTGGAGATTGGACGCCGATCCCACCGTTATCTATGGTTTAGGTGNNCCNAAGCGCCCACTCACTAAATCTGATTTGAAAAAGGATACACCCTATAATACTTATGTGCATCGAGGANTACCTCCAGGNCCNATATGTAACCCGGGAGAGTCTTGCATTCTTGCGGCCCTTTACCCTGACGATGTTCCTTATTTTTTCTTTGTAGCAATTNANAACNTCAGCCATNATTTTTCTAAGAGTTTGCAGGAACATCAGAGAATGATTGGAGAAATAAAGCGTAAAAAAAACCTNACNAGGTTTTAGGAGGTAGTTTGGCAAAACAAAGAACGCTAACGAAAGAGATTAGCATTTCAGGTAAGGGTTTAATGCTTGGTCAGCCTGTAACAGCTACAATCAAGCCTGCTCCCGAAAACTACGGTATTGTTTTTCAGCGAATAGATTTGGACGGAACTCCGGCATTAAAGGCCTGTCCAGAAAACTATCAAGCTGATTTGCCGCGTTGNACCAGCATTGGTGATGGCCACACAAAANTCAATAGTGTTGAGCATTTACTCTCAGCNCTTGGTGGAATAGGCATCGATAATGCCCAAATCGATGTTGATGGGCCTGAGTTGCCGTCGCTTGATGGAAGTTCGTTGCCCTATGTCGAACGTATCATGGATGTGGGCATAGCTGAACAAAATTNGGATAAGAAATTCATCAATCTGCAATCGCCTATTTCTGTTGACGATGGTGAACGACAACTTGTACTTTTACCTTCAAGTCATTTTCAAATAACTTTTGTTTATGATCATCCGCAGTTACCAACACAAATGGCAACTTTTACAATTACNCCAGANNNATACATTAGTGAGATTGCACCGTCACGAAGTTTCTGCTTGGCAAGNGAGGTAGATATACTTAAAGAATTAGGGATTGGTCATGGTGCTAGTTATGAAAATGTTGTTGTTGTTGAGGATGATGGAAGTGCGAGCAGCGAATTAAGGTTTAGTGATGAGTTTGTTCGGCATAAAATCTTAGATCTNATTGGCGATTTCTACTTAGCAGGCCAATTACCAAAGGCACATGTTATTGCGATTAAATCAGGGCATAAACTTCATGCTGAACTTGTTATGTCGCTTGCAGAGGCTAGGCTGATTGATAATAATAGTGTCTTCCATCAGCCGGTGGAAGCTAAGGATATTTATCGGATTCTACCACATCGTTTTCCAATGTGTATGGTCGATAGGGTTATTGAATACGAGGATGGGAAAAGGGCTGTTGGTATCAAGAACCTGTCGTTTAACGAACAGTTTTTTCAAGGGCATTTTCCGCAAGAGCCAGTGATGCCAGGTGTTTTACAGGTAGAGGGTTTAGCTCAGCTGGCAGCTTGGTTGATATTGCAAGAAATCGATCAGGAAAATCAGATTGGGTATTTTGCCTCTATTAATGAGGCAAAATTTAGGAAACCAGTAGTGCCAGGTGATCAGTTGCGGCTAGAAGTTGAAGTCATACGTAAGCGACGTTCCTTTGTGAGGGTCTCTGGCAAAACTTTTGTTGGGGCTGAAGTGGCGAGCGAAGGGGATATCTCAATTATGCTCGGCAGCAATCTAACATAGTTTTTGGAGTCAAATGTCGAAAGGAAAAGTTAGAATCGGAATCGTTGGGTCTGGTGGGATGGCTGGGAATCATGCAAGGAATTTGGCCCATAATAATGTTGTTGAACTAGTTGCTATTTCTTCGCGAAACATGGAGACTGGATCCGACTTGGCGAGAAAATATAATGCTAGGTTCATGCCAAATTGGCACGAAATGCTTCAGCAAGAGGATCTAGATGGAATTATCGTTTGTACTGCAAACGACAGTCACGGTGAAATTGTTATAGCTTCACTTGAACATGACAAACATGTTTTTACCGAATATCCGCTGGCACGTTCACTTGAAGAGGGAGAAGTCGCAGCAGAAATTGCTATTTCAAAGCGAAAGATTTTACGTGTTTCGCATAGTGAGCCGGTATCGGAAACGCACCAAGCTATACGACAGGAGATAGAACATTTAGGCCAGCTTTTGGTTGCTAGTTTTATGAGACTTACGCCTGGGCGTGGAGGTCGGCCAGAAGTTTTATTTAACTTGCAGATCTCTGGGCCGCCGGCCCACTTTTTTATCTATCATATTTATCCTGTTGTTGACCTTTTTGGTCAGGCTGAATGGGTAGAGGCAAATGCAATCTACAGTAATTTAAACGATTCAGGATCCTATGATCAGTTTGTTAACATCGTCACCGTCGGATTCAAAGGTGGTGGAATCGGTCATTGGACTTGGTCCGGGGGAATTGAAATTCAGTCGGCGGAGCAGCANCATCGTTATGTCTTAGATGGAGGGACACTGGTTAATAGTGGTGGAGGATGGCAGATTTCAACTAGATCAGGAATAGAATCAATTACCCCAACTTCAGTTCAATACTCATCGGTTGTGGATCTTTGGCTCAGCGAAGTTTTAAATAATAATCTGGTTTCTGCACAGACTGACACAACCAAAGCGCTTGATGCGATTCGTGTAAGTCTACTTGCTGAAAAGGCTATGCAGGAAAACAGGCGAGTACCCATCCACCGTTCCGATTAGTTNTTTTCTCCTAGTAAAGCTAGATAGCTTTCGTAACGAAAAGCAGCAATCTNANCNTGTTTTACTGCTTCAATTATAGCGCAATTTGGTTCACGANGGTGCGAACAGTCGCTGAATTTGCAGGCGCNTATCCGACTTTCNATCTCCGGAAANTAGTGGTCTATATGATCNGGGTTAACTCCCCACAAACCGACTTCACGNACTCCGGGAGTATCTGCAACTTTACCGCCAATTTCAAGGTCGAAAAGTTCAACNAGNGTGGTGGTATGCCGNCCTTTTTTCGTTTTAGAACTGACTTCATGTGTTCGCAATCCCAAGTTGGGCTGGATCGCATTAAGCAAACTTGACTTTCCGACTCCGGATGTGCCGACAATGACACTAAGCTTTCCTTTTAAAATTGAGCGGANTTGATCTATTGTTTCTTGATAGTGAATACTAGTTAAGATTAATTGATATCCCAGATCTTCGTAAACTTGAAANATTTCAGAGAACTTGCTTTGTTCATATTCGTTTAGCAGATCAGCTTTATTAATGCAGATAACGGGATCTATGTTCCCTGCTGCAACGAGAATCAGAAAACGATCTATGAATCGGCAGTTGAGATCNGGTGAGTGTATAGACCCCACGATTANCGCTTGATCGACATTAGACACGATAATCTGTTCGATCTCGCGGTGTCGGTTTGGATCCCGACGTGAAAGCTTGNTNTCACGTGGTAAAAGGTCTTCTATTGATCCNTCTTCATTATCGATTGGTGTAACAAGTACCTTGTCACCGACTGAAATCGGATCAGAATAAATCTGTTTTCCGATCTCCGATCGGAGTTTCTTTTTGACGACCCCACGAAGTTGGCATCTAAGCACACTTGTACCAATGTCGACATCGTAGAAACTTGTCCTGGCGGATATAACTCTCCCTTCAATTTTGTTGTTCATAATATTATAATGCTATNTCGATNGTGNTTTATTTATGTTCCAAATCTCCTTTTTCTATTGCTATAATCGCGGATTGCCCGCAGAAAATCAATTTTACGTAGTGCTGGCCAATGTGTTTCACAAAAGTAGAATTCTGAATAGGCACTCTGCCATAGGAGAAATCCGCTTAGGCGAATTTCTCCGCTTGTACGGATGATTAAATCTGGGTCTGGTAATTGGGATGTATAAAGATGTGGTGATATTAGGTCAGTTGTCAGTTCGTCCGCAATTTGCTGGATGCCTTTTTTGCNTTTTGCTTCTGTGTAAAGGTGCTGTTGGATAGCGTCTATAATTTCCTCGCGTCCTCCATATGCAACGGCGATATTCAGAATGAATCGACTATAGTGTTTAGTTGCTTCTTCTGCGTCATNGATTGCATTTTGAAGACTGGGCGGTAATAAATTGATGCGTCCCATTGACCGAATTCTAATTTGGTTTTTGTGTACTTTATGATCAACAATCATCTCACGGATTTTTTTCTCGATCAGGGTTAGGATATCTATAACCTCTGACTGTTCGCGCTTAAAATTATCAAGTGAAAAGACCCAAATAGTTACAATTTTAATTCCAAATTCATCGCACCAATTCAGAACTTCCTCTAGTTTGTCTGCGCCGTCATAATGTCCTTTGATAATGTGTGAGAACCCCTGACCTTTTGCATATCGGCGGTTGCCATCAAGAATAATTCCTATATGGTATGGAATCTGCCAATTTTTGGATTGAGNTTCGAGCCNTTTTTGATAAGCNGAATAGNCAAANTTTTTCAGAGCCGNTTTAATTTTNTGTCGCAAAATTGCTTGAACTTTCGTGGTTGCAAAATCCTGTATATTATATTGNATTATAACATAACAACCTAGTCTGCATACAGNTTAAACCTCATCTCGGTTGATTNATTGACCCGANTTTTTNATTCGTGTTATAATNCGTAATGATGATAGGTCAATCAATGAAGTCGAATGGCTCCATGCAAGGAGTGACAGTTAAGTCTATCGTCATTGCAGTTCTTCTCATCCCTATTAATTGTTACTGGATAATTGAGATGGAAGTTATACGCTACTCAGGTCATCCGGTAACGATTTCGCTTTTTTTCAATGTTATTTTTTGCTTATTCCTCCTAGTCGGTATCAATCAGATCCTAAAGCATTTTTGGCCTCAGCATCAATTAGCTCAAGCTGAATTGGTTGTTATATACCTGATGCTTTCGATTGCGTCTGGGATATCGGGCCATGATATGCTCGAAATTCTGGTGCCGATGCTTGGTCATGCCTTCAGATTTGCTACCGCTGAAAATGAATGGCGGGAGTTAATTATACCGTTCTTGCCGAGTTGGTTGACGGNCAGTGATCCGAAGCTTCTTCAGGGGTATTATGAGGGTGAAATTAGTCTTTACGATGCAAATCATCTCATCGGTTGGATTGAGCCGGTATTATGGTGGACGGNTTTTATTTTTTTCCTCCTGTTCGGCATGCTGTGTATCAATGTAATTTTACGTAAGCGGTGGATTGAACAAGAGAAGTTAAGTTATCCGATTATCCAACTCCCGCTTGAAATGACTGAGACGCAGCACCTAAGATTCTTTCGGAATCGTGCCATGTGGATCGGCTTCTCAATAGCGGGTGGCCTTGCGTTGGTAAACGGACTTAATTTTATTTATCCAGTTGTGCCGCAGTTACGGACACGGATCCAGAGTTTTCAGCTATTCACAGAACCTCCATGGAATGCCATGGGCGGAATTCCCATTTCGGCGTATCCGTTTGCTATCGGATTGGGTTTTTTTATACCATTAGATTTATCTTTTTCCTGTTGGTTCTTCTTCTGGTTCTGGCGGATGATGCGTGTGCTTGGATCAGCACTAGGCTTACAGGCACTACCAAGATTTCCATATACCAATGAACAGGCGTCCGGTGGGTATATTGCGCTTTGTGTTATTGCTATCTGGGCGAGTCGAGCTCATCTTGCTAATGTGCTAAGATTGACGTTGAAAGGGGAGGATGTGCTTATAGATCACGAAGAACCAATTCGTTATCGAACTGCTGTTCTAGGTTTAGTTGTTGTCTTTGTATTTATGATTTTTTTCTGTCGTCGAGGCGGTGGTACGGTTTGGATTACTCTTATATTTTTTGCTTTTTACTATGCCATCTCAATAGCAATTACGCGTATGCGCGCTGAGTTAGGGACGCCGGTTCATGATCTGCATTATTCCGGGCCAGACCAAATTTTGACTAAGTCAATTGGTACTCGGAACCTTGGACGCGGTAATCTAGCTATGTTTTCGATGTTTTGGTTTATTAACCGTGCTTATCGAAGTCATCCGATGCCGCATCAACTTGAAGGTTTTAAGATTGCTGAGCGTACTCGAATGAATCTTCGTCGAATTGTGTTGGCGCTGATGATTTCGGCAGTGGTAGGAGCCTTGTCTGGTTTCTGGGCATTGATAGATCGTGGGTATCGGATTGGTATGGAGGTGCGAGCATATTGGCCGTCGCTTAGTGCTTTTGGCATCGAGCCCTATCGACGCTTTGATGGATGGCTTAGTTCTCCTACTGACATCTTGATTCCTGATACTTCGTTCATGGTACTGGGGTTTCTTGTTACCACGGTGTTGATGGCTTGTCGCATGAAGTTCGTATGGTGGCCATTTCATCCCGCAGGTTTTGCTATTTCCACCAGTTGGGGAATGAATGTCACGTGGAGTTGCCTTTTCCTGAGTTGGTTAATTAAATGGGTTGTACTGAAACATGGTGGAATTGGTATGCACCGTAAGGCAGCACCTTTCTTTTTAGGCTTGATTCTTGGTGAGTTTACGGTTGGCAGTTTGTGGACGATCTTCGGGATTCTGGCCAAAATTCCAACTTATGGTTTCTGGGTTTAAAGTTGTTGTGTATNAGGAAGGAAAGAACTTGATTCTTGACAAAATTGTTGGGCATAAGTTGAAGGAGTTGGAATATGCTCGGGAACATATTCCGTTGCAAGAACTGAAAGCNCAGGTNAGTCATTTGGCACCGACGCGTGATTTTCGNTCTGCTATTGGTACGCNAGGTCAAATAGACTTAATTGCCGAGNTTAAAAAAAAATCGCCTAGCNAAGGGATTATTCGACAAAATTTTGATCANATCCAGATTGCTAAAATATATTTGGAGCATGGTGCCTCAGCGATATCTGTTTTGACAGATAGCCAGTTTTTCGCAGGCCAACTCAGCTATCTTNCCGAGATTCACGCGATGGTCCCTCTTCCAATTCTGCGTAAAGATTTCACNATAGATCCCTACCAGATATATGAGGCGCGGGTTGCCGGAGCAGATGCCATTTTACTTATCGTCGCNATTTTATCCTTGAACCAACTTAGGGAATTTATGNNGATTGCACAAAGTTTGGATCTTGCGTGTCTAGTTGAAGTACATACAGCAGAAGAATTGGATGTNGCACTGCAGGCAGATGCGGAAATTATCGGAATCAACAANAGAGATTTNAAGGTTTTTAANACCGATTTGGCTACAACTTTNCGCCTCACTCANCAGATTCCTNAGGGTAAAATTGTCATAAGTGAAAGCGGTATCAGTTCTAAGGAAGATGTCACCCAGCTACGCCAAATAGGTGTTGANGCCATTCTCGTCGGTGAATCGTTGATGCGAAGTCCNGATATCGGCTTAAAGGTAAANGAACTTCTAGGTCCATAATGAACAGGATGCGGAGTGGNTTTTGGNTAGTCTTTTCNGTTTTCTTCCTATTTGGAGCTAGTCTTCTCGGTTTTACCGCAATTGATATTGAATCGCTNGAACTCGGTTATGANCAGCTTTACAAACGTAACCGCTGGGTTCCTATTCGGATTCTAGTTACAAGCCGCGGCGAGNANTTTGAGGGACATGTCAAAGTAGAAGTTAATAGCATCTCTTCTGATACATTGATTAAAAGCTATTCTGTTCCNCTTAGCTTGCAGCATACAGATCGGCAAAAACGATTAATACCTATCCTCCTTTCCAGNGGGCGATCTAACCTGAGANTNCAGCTGATTAACCNGCAAAATCAAGTGCGGATTTCTCGGCAGNTNNTGACTGAANTTCCGCGTCCGCTATCAGATCTCTTTGTACTGGTTGTTTCGCCTAATCGTGATGGGTTGCGNCGTCTTCANAAGCAGNCGATTGACCAAGAATCGAACNGNAATATCTTTATCGGNTATACGGTTCCTGGCGATTTGCCGACTAGNTGGAGAGGCTACGATTCGATTGATACATTGGTTGTCAGGAANGTNCCATTGTCTGATCAATATCTTCTCAAAGATCAACAGACTGCTATGCTCGATTGGATTCAAAATGGTGGAATCCTAATTTTNTCNGGAGGGAGNAATTTTCACACNATAAAAGGGAGTTTTTTGCNTTCATATTTGCCGGTCAGCTTGTCCAGCCTACAAATAGAGAATGAGATGCCTGAATCTATTTCCCAGCGTTTTGATGTTTCATCGGTAATCCCGTTTGATAAGATCAATTTTGTGTTGAGGCCAGGTGGAGAAGTTTTGATTGGTGATGCAGGTTCTATCCATGTAGCGAAATCTATGTATGGTAGCGGAACCATAATTAGCTTATCTTTTGATTACGCTTCACCCCCGTTTTCTGATGTGCCATTTACCAATCAGTTTTGGTCATTTATGATTGCAGGCCAAGGTAGATCCGCACGACATGCCGAATACCGGTTTGATCCATTTCGAAAGTATAGCGAGAAGATTTTAAAACAACTTGAAACACTGAAGCCAAAAGATCTTCCATTAATCAAATTTATCATCTTTTTCTTGTTGTTGTACTTGTTGGTTGTAGGAGGGGTTACTTTCTTGGGAGGAAATTATAATGTTCAATTTTTCTGGTTGATTAGTTTGGTTATGCCGTGTCTGTTTTCAAGTGCTGTAATTGGCTGGAATGTTTTTGTTCCCTCTGCGGTTTCCGTTCGCCAGTTATCAGTTCTATCAGTCTTTCCAGACAGAGATCGAGCCCATTTGCAGAGTTATATTGGTTTAATCGGTTCTACCAACATAAAGGTGCCAGTTGATTTTGGAAAAAATGCTTTTGTTCAACAATTAACCGGCATAGCTTCTTCACCGATTGAGTTGACTTGGGCCAACACCACGCGGCTGAATTCAATAAACGTTGGTCCATGGTTCGTTAGTTCATATTTAATTGAAAGTTTCATTGACTTGCAATTTGTAGGTCCTCCGAAATTGGAAAACGAATTCAATGCAAATCAAATGAAGCTGCTTGCCAAACATGCCGTTGGCATTAGAGGGGAATTTTTGAAGATTATTAATAGTGAAGGAGTACTGCGATACTTGGAAACAGGAGATACAGTCAAAAAAATGGGATGGACGAGGCAATCTTTTTTACCGATTTTATCCAATGTGGGAATGAAAGTATCGACAGAAACATTGGTTCTTCTTTATGATACTGAATCACGTGTATTGACAGGCGCAAGGGATTGAGTCACACTTAGGACAGCCGTTTGTGTACATTTCAACTGTTTTATCGAGGTCTATATCCAATAGGCTAGCTAGCGTTGAAAGCCAGGCAAAAACATTGGCGAATTCCTCGAACAGCCGTTCTTTATTACGCGGTTCCTGCCGAATTTCTCTGGCGAGTTCACCCACCTCTTCCGTAAACCAGACAAAATTACGGTCAATTCCACGTTGCGAATCGCGATCTAAATATATATCCTCAATCAACTGCTGGAACTCGCTAATTTTCATCGCTGATCTTACTTTATGTGGTTTGTATTTGTGTCAAAAACCTGATTTTTAATTGTTATCACTCGATCATAAGATTCGTGAAACCATCAGGGCGACAAATATCGGTAGCATCTTCTTTTGAAAGCTTAAAGTAATTGTCTTCGCATTCGATTGGTCGTTGCGTTAATAATACAGCCGATTTATCATCGCGACGTATCAGATGAACATGACGGCGGTTTTTAATGCTGTGCATATTAATAAAGTCATATAGGATTTTGGGGATTGAGCTCAGTTGGTTGTCTTTGTGAGGACGGTATCTTTCTACTATTAAAGAAGAACTCTCTTTTTCGGCGACGTTATTGTTCCTCGCGTGATGTTTGAAAATGTGGTAGATTCGTGTGTTAGCAGGTGTCAATAATTTAGCCCACACTCTTTTGACTCCCTGTAGTGATCCTTCGGATGGTTGAAAATAATCTGAAGTATGAATTTTGATATCAGCGATTTGACTTGAATTAGGGACATACTGGCAGACTAAAGAATGTGATGATTCAAATGGTACCAGAAAATACGCATGTTCCACATTCGCTTCAATAAAAAGCTCGGTAAATTCGGTAAAAGTTTGGATCTCTTGGCAAGGTTTATGCGGTTCTTGCAGTGAGTAGAACCAGAAGGAAAAACGAGCGTTGATGCTTGTGTATGTTTCACTGATNGCATTTTCTAGCTGAACGGTATCTTCGTAAATTTGGTCAATCAATGTTCCTGCCAGAAAATCAGCATTGTCAATCGTTCTTTCGACGATAGATCTGATATTGCGAATGATGTGTTCTTTTCGATCCGCGGCCGTCTCGAAGTAAAGAGGGGCGGANGTAAGGCGATCCAATTCCCAAAGTGCACTAATTGTTTTTTCTAGATCACTTACAGACAAATTGAGCATCGATTTGATATTTATAATCTGTTGGGAGGGCTTGTTTGGTTCGGNTGAATCGGACTTAATTAACCACTTTTGTTCCATACGAAATGTTTACTTTATGCTTTATTTTGAAGCTTATGCTATGCTATAATTTGAAATTGGCTGCGTTTTAAAATTGGCTGCGCGATNANTGGCNGTAACTTGGAGACATGGGAAAATTATATAATAGGCTTCTTGTATAAGTCAAAGAAACAGAAGTTTGGGNGTTTAAAAAGCCATGTATTTCAAAGAATTTAGCTGCCTTCCTGTTGGATTTTCTGTTTAATGTATAGCAAGAAAAGAATAGAATGGTTAATAAATTTAGTAATAANGCATTTAGATTTTAGGGGATAAGAATGGCAAATTGGGGNGAGTTTATTAATCAGACGCTCACGAAGTTTTCAGGTGCNGCNAAAGCAGAGGCACTTCCACAACTGGTTGCAATCGAATCGGATAAGCCGTCCAGTAAATTGACCCTCTATGAAGGACCAACAAAGCGGCGCGAGCGGCANGTAAAACAGAGTTTGAGTTACCAACTGTTCGAAAAAATGAGAAGNCGAACGCTGAGTTGGAAATCTTATTATTACTACGATAGCTTTGAAATCCCACGCATTGCAATTACAAATGATAATGCGACTGGGACAANCGTGACGAATAAACGATATTTTGTTGGATATGAGCAGATTATTGATGCTGCCATTTATAGTGATGTAAATGGATCGAAAATTTTGGTTGATGTAAACGACCTACAGCATGTCGATCGAGAGTTGTTTGATCAAATTGAATCTGGTGAAGTAGCGTTTCAGGTGTATAACAAGCTGTTTCCGTTAGAAATTTGGTATGATGACAGTCCGCANTATGTGGAAAAATTNCATTTTCTAGGAAAACANAAGATTTACATNGATAGTAAAAAAGGTTACCTGTTACGATCTTTTCGTAATTTGGGGGCGGAAGGTTTTTCTGCATTGTCAAGTCGGTTGCTCGCGCAGGAGGGAGTTTCGGTTGATTCGAAGAACGCCATTGAGTCTTTGCTGATTGAACTTGGGAGTGCAGATCTCCTCCGGCATTATCAATCTGCGTTAAATGTGTACAATCAAGAGTCTTCACTCCGTCGTTCACCGAAAGACTTAGCTAATGGAACGGCACCGCTTATTATTACCGAATCAAAGCAGGGAAGTCAGGTTAGCAGGAACATCATAGAATTTTCACCAGATGAGGTTATCGATGATGAAAGTTTCGAGCGGCTTGCCGTTGTGATGAATTCTCACTTTTCTGAGATTGAGGAGGAACTCTTATATATTAGCCTTTCTTCTCTTGGGCTCGATCGGGCGGCTGTGATTGACGGTTGTTCAATATTGAAAGATAAACTTTATGAGTATGTGAAGATTGCATTTCTGGTAGAACAGCGGCTCGAAAATTTTTATCCATTTGTCACTTCATTGGTAGAAGAACAAGATATGGATGATTCTGAAGAAAGAGAATATCCAGTTTTGGAAGATGAAGCATACGAAGGAATGTTCATTGATCTCATTGAAGATATTGGTAATCTGACCAGTGATTATCGATATCAGGCTTATCCGCCTATTATGGATCAACTCGATAAATTGCAGACGCCGATTGAGTCTTTAGCCAATGCGCTCGAAGACGCAAACATGATGCAACGCCGACGTGAAATNAGCGACCGTCGTGAAATCCTAACACAGCAAGCTTTCGAGTTACCGAATCCGCGTTCTTATAATGTTCAGGTTGAGGAAGGTCAGCTAAGTTATTACGATAAATTAATCGAAATTCGTGAAAATGTCGACACAATCCGTAATCAGATGAGCTGGTCAGTCTATGATGTTGCATCTAGTCTGTTGGAGTCATCGTATATTTTATTACAGCATTTCCTAAAGGATGTGCCAGATCTTGAATCCGTTTCCACGCATCTTCTGGATCTAATCAAGCGAGCAGATTTAAANGCNGCAACGCAGGAATTCGAGCTTGAGTTAATCGAAAGTATCACCTTGCTGTCAAGTGAGATTCACAGTATGGTCAATAATGAATTATCCGGAAGATTACAAAAAATTGCGGTAGAAATGGAAGAAATTGTTGCTGATGATCAATGTTATATTAGTGAAGAATGGACTCCTCGGTATGCTGACTTTGTCAATCAAGAGGTTGCAGGCTTTAACCAGCGAGTACAACAGGTAGCATTTGAGCGATACGATGAAATATCCAAGCAGATTGATGCTCAATTTCAGCTGGTAGATATATTTATTAGTGGTGTCAATGTTCCTGCACTTTTACCGTCCCAACTTCATGAATCNGGGGATGGGCTTCAGACTTTCTTGGTTCAAGAATTACAGAAGTATTTGAATTCACAGAATTTACAACTTCATACTGTGCCTGGTCGTGAACAACAGTTAAGGTCTCTNCTGAACGAATTAATGCCTCAGAAGTTGCAGGGACAGTTTGAACAACTGGAACATTTCTTCGTTAGTACAGCGTAAGAGTAGAAATGTAGGTTCTTAGTTCGTGCTGTTAACCTTATGTGTTAGTTAGTGACTGGATCAATGTTCAAACCGGCAGTGGAGGTTATTAATTGCAAAAGTCCAAAATTGAAGGATAATAGAGTTCTTGCAGGAGAAAACGCGCCCTTTTAGTTCGAAGGAAAAGTTCCTTGNCCCCGAGCTGTCAAAGGATTTTGACCATCAGGTGAGTAAGCAGGTTGGTGAAATTATCCCTCCCTATGACCCTGAGATACCGAAGATAGAAAAACTTAAGAGAGTTTTCCGAGGGGTTTTCTTGGTTGTCATTCCTGTTATCTTACTTGCATTTTTTGGGGCAATTGGTTTTATCGGTTACAAAGCTGCCGGAGATTTCGATACGTTCTGGCATCATCTAAAGAATAACAAGACAATTGCTGTTACTCTAACTAATCAAAAGGAAGTTCAAGATATTGTAATTGATGATGTCCTTTCGCAGCTTTCTCAACCTGATAANACCATTCACGAAAAGCTACTCGAAATTACTATTTCCGGATATCAGAAACAAGATTTGGCTAAACACTCGCTGGTAGTGCACGATCAAAAGCTCAGAACACGGTATCAGCATGGTTTCGAGCAGTATATCCAGATGGCGATTAAGCAAGCTTACCTGATTTATGATAATTTTGGNCCGCAAACAGAGCGTGATGTCTATGGTATCACTGCTGAAGAGTTAGTTTATCAAAAAGGTCTTCGCGTTGACGGGTATGCGCCGATGACACTAAAAAGTTCGGTCTACCAAGCGAGACGGTACTTCCCATTTGCACTTATTGCCGGTCAGATCGCTGACATTGATCCATTGCGGATTCTGAAGATTTTTGAGATTGAGACNAATTTTACAGAGACAGTGGTTTANAGCAATACTAACAGGACTATTAATGATGACATTGGTATTGCTCAAAATAACCTGATCCTTATTCCAGGTTTAATTCGTGATATTCTNAATCCAAGTAGTCCAATTTATAGTCCGTATTTCGAGTTCTTTGAGGTTGGAGTCGATTTTGAAACTGGCGATCCGCTTCTTTGGCCGGATTATCTGGTCAGATTGGAAAAAGAGTTATCGGGATCGTACAATCCTCAGCATAATCCAACTGGAAGATACTACGTCAATATGCTAAAAGCACCTCATTTGGGAGCTGTATTGGCTGCTTTCCATATCAAGCGTGACCAACAATATCCTATCTATAATAAATGTATGCGTTTTTATACAACTCATGCGGATTGGTTCAAGCAAACGCTAAATCTTGAAAAGAAACTGAATCCTTTTCACTGGACGGATTACACATTCTACAATGGCGGACCTAAGCGATGGTTTGTAATGAGAAATTTTTTAGAATGTAAAACAAACCAAAAATCGATTAGTTCTCCTTTACGAAAAGCAGTAAATGTTATAAAACGTCGAAACACATTGGCTCAGCGCATTGGCGAAAAAAATGATTACATAAAAACGCTTGCCTATGATACAAATAATGGGCAGAAGCTCGTAGAGAATGATGGGCTTTTCCAATATGGTTTATTNGATTTCACNAGTGATTTTGAAGGTAAGCTGCTGATGTACAATTTAAATCAGCAAATCGCNCAGAANATAGTGCAATCACCTACAAAAACNCAATAATATCTGCTTGAACGCGGCAAATATCAATCGCACGTCTTTATTCTTTCCTAGAAATTTCTCCATAAAGAATTTTACTTGCTAACTTAAATTATGGAAAGTCCGATCAATAAAGGGCAGTTTATCAATTNTAATGTCTTTGTGCTATCAATGTTGTTTTGCCTGTTATTAATAGCAAAAAANGGAGAAACAGCTATTACGGGAAAACTTTTTGGNTTGGTGAAAGAAGGACNGACAGGNAANACGCTAGTCAACGCTAGGGCTGCACTTTTAGGTACGTCAAGAGTGACATTAACGAATCAGGATGGTGAGTATGTTTTTGTTGGTCTGCATCCGGGTAAGTATGATATCGAGGTTGATCTAAATGGTTATCGTTCTATAATCAAAGANGGAATCCAGATTAATATCGGTTTGACAACTATTGTCGATTTCTGGTTNGANGCAACGTCGANTGAAAGNCGGCCANCGGTAATTAAGGTTGATATATCTGGTGTTCATAATGGTTTTAATCAAAGCNGTAAGCTGATCAAAGCTCCAGAGATATGGAAAATCCCTTATCATACTATTGACGAGATTATGGTTGCTAAAAGTGTGGGAACNACAGTCGNNNGGGCGAATAGGTCTATCCATTTTCGCGGTGGGCGATCTACGGGAATGACGTATATGCTGGATGGGTTTCCGATTACCGACCCAATATTCAAAGGAATTGGNTTGCATGTTCACCCNNGANCGTTAGAGCAAATTGAACTCNTCACTGGTNGTTGGGATGCGGAATATGGAGATTCACATTCAGGTNTNGTCAATCTNGTATCTAGAGAAGGACAACAGAACTTTACCGGAAAACTGGTATACCGTTACGGTATGTGGTCGCGGCATGATGANATTCAGCCTNATTTAGTTTCCTGGCAGGATCCCGATNATAATTATCGACNTCACTCTTTGGAATTATTTGAAGGGGTTTTTNTAGGGAAACCTTATNCNTATCAGATTCCTTATCGAGGAGATCGNAAGACAGTTTCGGAATACGGAACGNAGGCAATNGATTCAATTACCTACACGCCAATTTTGCCNGGGATTTGGGCTGATCGAACACAGAATCCTGAGTTTCTTCTAACCAATNCTGCAACAGGCGAGCCGATTCTAGATGCGAACGGTGATCATATAACGGAAAGCCGACCTTACAAAACTACTGATGGTCACCAAATTGATTACGCAACCAAAAAGGTCACCTTGCCAGATGGTTATGAAATAGATCTCCATCAATATAGCGACCTCCTGAAACAGAATGATCAAGGTAAGTTTGGAGCCAACGGATATCACTTGGGTAGTACGCATCTTGGTGAGTTTTTTCTGAGTGGGCCGCTGTATGGATATAATACTTTTACCATTTCCGGCCAGCNGCAGAGATATCCGGGGTNTTTGCCTGGAAGNTTTACCGGACAATCTGGTATTCAGGGAAGCCTGAAGTNATTGTTAACATCCAATATATTATTAAAAACGAGCGTTGTNTTTGATACCAGCAGAAGTGAGTTTTCCAGCAGTAAATATCGATTTAATCCAGNCATGAATCCCACCGGAAAAAACAATGGATTTAACATTGGNGTACTATTATCACACCATCTGGATTTGGCGACAATGTACAGGATANGATTGGGTTATTTTAAGAACACTTATCAGGAGAAGCAGGATGAAAGGTCATGGGACCCTTTTACAAAGGCATTTGATCGAAACACTTGGAATGTGGATCTGNCACACAAAGAAAATATAGAGCAGGGAAAGATCCACGCTCCTGTTCCCGCTTACAATGATCCGAACTACTATATTGCTGGTGATCATAACGAATGGAAATCTCGGCAGTCCTCTGTTTTTACGNTTAAAGCGGATATCGNGCGCCAATTGAATAGATANCATCACTTAAAAATNGGTAGTCNGTATGCTGGTACGANAATTCAAGTTTTCGANACGGTAGTTTATAGTGAGGCTGATTTGTGGATNGATTATTATGATGCTCAGCCATCACAAATTAGTGCATATNTACAGGATAAAATAGAGTATGCTGAGTTTATGNCTGATNTTGGGTTACGTCTTGATGTTTATAGATTTGATAGTCGCTATCCTGCTGATTGGGAAGATCCATTTGAAAGCAGTGACGATGGCGGAATCAAATATGGTTCGGTAGAACTNGANCCGGATTTTATGAGATTTGTTTATCGAGATACGCTCCATAATTTAGTTAATCAGGAAGCTTTTTTAGAAGAACAGAGATTCTCGTTTTTTCCGAAAAAAAAGAATTCCATCAAGCCGATGGCAAAATCGGTGTTAAGTCCTCGTTTTAGAATCTCATATCCGATAGAGGAATACGGGAAGGTGCATTTCTCTATCGGCCATTATTCTCAAATACCACCTGGGAATAATCTATACCAAGGTACGGCATTTGATCTGCGTGCGAGAATCAGGCAGGTGGGGAATCCCAATCTTGGGCTAGAGAAGACGGTTGCTTCAGAGGTTGGAATTACTGGTCAGCTGGCTAATGATACCATGTTTGGTGTGACCTGTTTTATGAAAAATATGGATAATCTTACTGATATTCGGTTCATAGACATTGGTCAGTATAGTTACTACCATTTTGTGAATACTGCTTATGCGCAGTCAAGAGGGGTTGAGTTTGTGCTTCAGAAACGGGAATCGGAGTTTTCTCGTTTCTCCGGTATGTTAACCTATAGTTGTGCCATGGCAAAGGGGAGCCGCTTATATTGGGACGGTGAATACGTTGATCATGAATCTAGAACTGCGGGATATCAATGGCTGAACTGGGATCAACGACATAGGTTCTCGATGTTATTCAATGTTAAATTTCCCTTTGGTATTGATATCGATGGGATTGGTAGATGGGCCAGTGGGTTACCTTATCCTGAGACACCCAATCGCCGGTCATATAGAGGTTCTAAGCGTTATCCCTCAACCTACAATTTCGATCTCATATTGAATTGGAAACTCAATCTCCTGTTAGATATTCCGATGTCTCTTTTTCTGGATATTCGTAACTTATTTAATACAAAGAACCTTTACAATGTTCTTGACCCAGAAATGTATGAAATCTATGGCCGACCGATGTATAGTAATAAACGAACAACACCACGAGCTTGGTCTCCACCACGCCAAGTTATGCTCGGCGTAATGATGGATTGGTAATCGAATGAATCTGAATGTCATAAGACTCAAGTTAGTAACATTGGCCATACTATTTTTTGTCGCAGTAGCAGCGACTGGTGATGAAGTATTAGGCGTTTCTCCGATACCATCGCCGCAGATACGTGCTTATCCCGCAGATAGGTCTGTCACGCTTGTGTGGGATGGTTCAAACAGATGGATAGATTTATCGGGGAAATTGAGAAACATTGAAGACTACGTTGATGCAGGCAATCCAAATCGTGTTTTTGAAGGATACCGTGTGTATCGGAAATTGTCTTTATCTAATCAGAATAAAGGTAGTGAAGGCGATTGGCAACTTATAGCTGAATATGATGAAATTAGTTTTACCCGTAGCCTTGTTTCGGCTGCCCATGTGGGAAAAATTAGTAATGACGTGTCGATTGCCGTCTTGCGGGGGCAACCGAAAAAGTCAAATTCTCTTGCGGAATCAACCTTTCTGATCAAATTTCTGACCACACAGCAGTTTGAGGTCATTGATCTGGCCAAATCACAAGTTTTAAAGTATGGTCAGCATCATGGCGATGATGGTTTTACCCTTTTAAAGGATCTGACATCTTTTACACCGTATCCGGATGGGTTATATGTTTCTGGAGCCATTATACATTTTGCTGGCATGTATTTTAAAATCGAAGGTTCACCTCAACCAAATGACATCTTTGAAATAACCACATCACCTTCCGGAGCAATCGGAAAAAATCAGGGGTTAAGATACCATTATATTGATACGGATCTCTTTAACGGTATGGAGTACCTTTATTGCGTGACGGCTTACGATTCTGGAGAGCCGAGNCTGGGGTTACCTCCTTTGGAAAGCCATAAGGATCAGGCAACCGTTAAGGTGGTTCCTCGCACGTATCCTGAAGGGTACCAATTGCCCAGAACGAATGTAACTCATNTTGGTACCAGCCANGGGNTTGTTCGGGTAATACCGATTGAGCCTAATCGAATAACGGGTCATACTTATGAAATAACTTTTTATGNTGGTTTATGGACATTGACTGATAGAGATGAAGGGATTATTCTACTGGAGGATCAACTCCAGTCGAATCGAACGGTTATAGTACAGGGTTTGATGATTAAGGTGGATGGCCCGCAGCCTGATATCGTGGGAGAGGAAATGAACGGGGGGTCTGGACATGGAATAATTGGATCTCAAGGAAGGGTTGCGGATGGTCGAAATGCCAATCACCATGATTATCAACTTCGATTTCTCAACAAGATGGAGAAGGGAATCAATTATGATTCTTCCAATTCAGAAGAGGTTACTGGTACGAATCGTCCACCTCTTCTGGCTTATTCAAAGGTACCTTTTGAACTTTGGGATATGACGGATAACATGCGGGTCTGGCCGGTTTATGCTGACCAGAATAGCAACAGGNGTTGGGGATTCGATGAGCGCATAATTTTTACTAGCATTCCTTATTATCAATTGGACAAATCTGGTATTCCACAAACNGGNCGAGACGGGAATCCAATTATTAATGATTTTTTTGCTCAAATTGATAAAAATAAAGAAAAAAGTGATGAGCCCGATTTGATCAATAAACCCGAAACCAGTTATCGTGTGGAACATGAATGGCGGTATTATACTCATTTTACCTCAGTTCCCAAACCGGGAGATATATGGCGTTTCAACAGTACAAAACCCAATACGACTGGCGATCTGTTCCTAATTGAGACTCAAGCACAATCCTTTAATTTTGATCAACATAATCTTGATCGAATTAACGTTTTTCCCAATCCTTATTATGTGACAAACCGATTGGTTGCCTCACTAGATACGGATCAAATTTTCTTTTCGCATCTACCGCCTAAATGTAAGATTCAGATATATACTCTCGCTGGTGAGTTGGTCAGAGAACTTAATCATCAGAGTGATCTATTAACCAAAACAAGTATGCCGGATCAATCCGGAGGGATGAAGGCGTTTGACCTCATGACTTATGACGGTCGGCCTTTGGCAAATGGCATGTACGTGTACCACGTAGAGTCGCTTAACGCCGATGGTTCGAACCTAGGTTATAAAATCGGCAGATTCGCCATTATCAGGTGATATGGTAAGTAAAATCCATATTTTTTCATTCATATGCGTGATCATGTCCGTTTTCTCTCTGGACATTAAGGCTGGTACTGGTGTTGGGACAGCTGGTGCCCAATTCCTGAAGATTGGACCTGGAGCAAGAGTTGATGGTATAGGAAGTGCCTTTTGTGCTATTGCCGACGATGTGACGGCTGTTTATTGGAATCCAGCGGGAATTGGACAACTTGAAGGCTTTAACCTTTCTGACACCCATACTTACTGGATTGCTGATACTCGATTTAATTACTTGGCTGTAGCAGCACCAGTGGATTTGGTGAGCGGAACCCTCGGACTGAGCGTGACTTTGCTTACCATGCCTGAGATGCAGATTACAACTTACCAGGAACCAGATGGGACGGGCTTGTATTATGATGCGCGAGATAGTGCTGTTTCTGTCGCTTATTCCAGAAAGATTAAGATGAATTCGGACAATAAGAAATTGTTTCTGGGAATAAATGCCAAGTATATTCACCAGAGAATTTACCATGAATCGGCTAAGGGAATCGGAATAGATATTGGGACTCTTTACCATACCGGTTGGGAAAATTTTCGAATTGGTATAACTTTCTCGAATTTTGGGCCGGATATGCACTTCACCGGGCCTGGACTCCAAACAGATGTCAACATTGTCGGCAGTGTGCCAGGTTCGAGGAATCAGCCGACTGCCACAACGGCAAAAAGATCTGCTGAACTCGATACCTTAGCATTTTCGCTACCTGCAAGTTTTCGATTTGGAATTGCTTTTGATGCGATTAAAAGTAGTAAAGAGGTACTGACTTTTGCTATCGACAGTCATCATCCAAGTGACAATACGGAACGAATGCATTTAGGTGCGGAATACGTCTATAAAGATAGCGGATCAATTCGTGCTGGTTATAAATTGCGCCTGAGATCTCGTAAAGATGAAAATGGAAAGTCCGTTAGTTTAGCTGTTGAGGATCAGGAAGGGGTAAGCCTTGGTTTAGGGTATAAGACGAGGCTAAATGATACAGAAATGAATTTTGACTATGCTTTCACCAATTTTGGCCGTTTGCAGCAAATTCACCGTGTTACGCTTGGGCTGAGCTTCTAAATGATCCGTTCTGTTAAATTAATTTATCGTATTTGTTTTCACTGATATTGCTATTTTGAAAACACGAACTTTATCCCATTCAACTTCATTGATTCTCCTGCCAATTGCCCTTTTTTTTCTCATTTTTTTAATCTATCCACTCCTTTACACTTTTAAAGAAGCCTTTTGGATTAGTAGCAGTTTTAGTCTAGAGTATTTTNAGTTGATCATCACTAACGAGACCTACCGGGAGATGCTGTTTAACAGCTTTAAGATGGGGGTTTCGGTTACTGTTATGACAACGATTTTCAGCTTGCCGATAGCCTATCTGCTGGTACGTTACAATTTCAAGGGGCGCGGCATTTTGCAGGGAATAATATTGATTCCCATGATAATGCCACCGTTCGTGGGGGCAGTTGGGATGAAGCAGCTCTTCGGGCTATACGGGAGCATCAATACGCTATTGGCCAAGCTTGGTCTGATTGATATCATGGATCCTATTGACTGGTTCGGAAGCGGTTTTGCCGGCGTGGTTTTTCTGTCTACGTTGCACTTGTACCCAATCATGTACCTCAATGTTTCGGCCTCTTTGGCTAACGTAGATCCTAGTTTGGAAGAAGCAGCTGAAAATATGGGTGCCAGTAAGTTCAGGCTTTTCTGGACAATAACGGTTCCTTTGATGTTGCCTGGTTACTTCGCTGGCGCCATCCTAGTTTTTATCTGGGCATTTACCGATCTTGGGACACCACTGATTTTTAATTACAATGAAGTGATTGCCGTCCAGATATTTCGACAGATTACCGATGCTAATGTCAACCCAATGGGCTACGCGTTGGTAGTGGTTATTATCGTCTTAACCGCTCTTTCCTTCTATTTTGCGAAGAGGTTAACGGCTAAACGTCAGTATGCCATGGTAGGACGTGGGCATGTTGGGTCACGTGAAGTGGATGCCGATAGGAAAATGACAATACTGATTTATCTCGTCATTGGTACGGTAAGTTTCTTGGCCTTACTACCACATCTGAGCATCATCATGATCTCTGTCACACCCGACAGNAGTCAACTTGAACCCACTGTCGATGTTTTGCCCAAAAGTTATACCTTAAGCCATTACAGTACTGTTTTTACACATAGCGATACGTGGTCGAGCATTAAAAACAGCCTGTTTTACAGTATATTCAGCACCATCATTGCCTTGACTGCTGGGCTGGTTATATCATACCTGTTGACGCGAAAGAATCTGCCATTTGGCAATCTGCTTGATGCAGTAGCGATGTTACCTCTAGCGATACCGGGAGTAGCTATTGCTTTCGGGTATGTCGGCAGCTTTTCGGATACAACTTTGCTGTTGAAGTATTTACCGGAGTCGTTGATTAATGTCATTGACCCTCGCAAAAACCCAACGTTTCTCCTGATTGTCGGTTATTCGGTTAGACGTCTACCATACATGTTAAGATCAATTTATGCTGGGTTACAGCAAACATCTGTTACCTACGAGGAAGCGTCACAAAATTTAGGTGCGACTCCCGTCCAAACGTTGGTGAAAATTACTCTACCATTAGTGGCCGCTAATATCATGGCTGGATCTATTTTGGTTTTTTCGTTTTCGATGCTTGAAGTGAGTGAAAGTCTCATTCTAGCTATGCGGTCAGAACATTATCCGATCACTAAAGCAATCTTTACTGTTGCTCAATGGCTCGAAGGTGGCGATTATGTCGCCAGTGCCTTAGGTGTGATTGGGATGTTGATTTTGACAGTTTGCTTGGTTGTGGCAGGTAAGGCTCTTGGTGGACGAATGGGAGAAATTTTTAAGGTTTAATTTGGATATGAATGTCGAATCTATTATTCGTGCTTCACTNGATGANGCNCAAAGTGTACTTCATCAATTTATNNATGANCCACGGACGATAAAGGTGATGAACCAGACAACGCAGATGATCTGTGGAGTCTTTCGTGACCGTAGTCGGGTATTTACCTGCGGAAATGGTGGAAGTATGTGCGATGCCATGCATTTTGCGGAGGAATGGACAGGTCGGTTTAGGGGAGATCGGCAACCATTGCCGGCTATGGCCTTGAGTGATCCTGCACACCTGACTTGTGTGGCCAATGATTTTGGATTTGATGAGGTTTTTGCCAGATCGATTACCGCTTTCGGGCGTCCCGGAGATCTATTAATTGCTATCTCGACCAGTGGAAACTCGCAGAACGTGGTTCGTGCCATTGAAGCTGCTAAATCTGCCGACATGAAAACCTTCGCCTTGCTGGGTAAAGATGGCGGAAAGATGAAGACGATGGCTGATTTCTGGTTAATTGCTCCCGGTCAAACATCCGACCGCATTCAGGAAATTCATATCATGGTTTTACATATTCTGATCGAAGCAGCTGAACGCATGATTTTTCCGGAAAACTATTGAATTGCGGTTGTGGGACTAATAGTTACTTCGTCCTTAGTTTATTTCTAAAGCCGTTTTAGTTCAATATACGTGTAATTAATCTTCAGGTTCTATATCTATCAGCTTGACATTCTTCTGGCGAAAAGCGAGAGCCTGAGGATGCACCGGCATTTTACGATCTGTTTCTGGATAGGCCGTTGTTGGAAATGTCGGGAATGATATTTTTTACCCTTGCAAAATTACTGGCTTTTCGCCCTGTATTCTTGTAGAGCTTGTTTNGCTTCAGGGGTTCCTATCTTTTCCAAAGCGCCAGTAACCAGAGAACTAACTGCTTCAATATCATTATTCAGGACCTTGATCAAGGCTGGTACAGCTTCTCGCGCTTCTNTTCCTATCCGACCCAAAGCGGCAACAGCATTTCGTCGAACTCCCACATCTTTGTCATCTAATACCTTTATCAGGTCGGGTACTGCCTGCTTGGCTGTTACTCCTATTTCTCCTAAAGAACGGGCAGCGGAAACACGAACACCCGCATTTTCATCGCTTAATGACTGTATCAGTGTCGGTACAAATTCAACTAGAGCCTCTTTGGCTTTTGGTGTACCTATCTTTGCCAGTGCGCCAGCGGCTGTAGCCCGAATTTCCTTGTGTTCATCTTCTAATGATTTTATCAAGGCAGATACCGCCTGCTTAGCAGGTTTACCCATCATGTTTAGAGCGACAACCGCGTTCCAACGCACTCCTACATCTTGATGATTTAAGGCTTCTATCAGGGCAGGTACTGCCGGTTCNCCCATTCGACTTAAAGCGACTGTCGCATAAGTCCGAATCATCCCATCACCGCCACCAAGTTCTTTCACTAATTGTTGGATTTCTTGCTCCTGAGTTTCCTTTTCCTCATCATCTGAACATCCAAAAATGAACATTCCAAGATTGAGAAGTAAAAACAAATTTATCATTATCGTTAATCTAGGTTTTATCATAATCTCCCTCGTTTCGGTTGCGTAATTACCGNTTAGCTGCTTATTTTAGCCTGTTTCGNCCTAACTATCAATTATGNAATTTTCNCTTAATTCTTGTTTTTTGAAATAGCANTTGNCAGTATACCATGTCACTCGGACCAGTGGGAAATAAGTGAAGGCCATGGCTGATTTATGGATAATCGTTCTTGACCAAGCAGCCGACCACATCCAAGAAATTCATGTCATGATTTTGTTTATTCTGATCGGAGCAGCTGAACGCAGGTTTTTTCGGAAAACCATTAAACCGTGGTTGTGATTTAGAAATTACTCTGTCCTTATTTCCAAACCTGCATTTTCGGTTGCGATAAACCTGTGATTAACTGCCAGGTCTTTATATTTATCAATGTGACCACTTGGCCAAAGAATTTCAACTAGATCTATCCTTTTGGCATTTCCAACTCCAAAATGCGTGCGAAGATCACTGAAAGCGAGATAACTTCCGCCACTTTGTACTTCTTGGTATTGTTTTAAGTTGCCAGCAACCAATTTGATTCGTGTACCAATGCCCGACTTGTTACTTTTGGTGCCAACGACATTAATCTGTATCCAATTATTTAGGTTGCCGCCTTCATTCCGTAATAAATCTGCTGTCTGATTCCAGTTGGTGACAAGTATATCCAGNTCTCCATCGTTGTCATAATCGCCAAGAGCTACCGTACGGCTGACCTTTTGTAGTGTTAANCCGGAACCCGATTGATTACTGACATCTTCGAATGTNCCGTCTCCCAGATTTCTAAACAGGAGGTTGCGTTGTGGATATGTTGTAGAGCGATCAATGTCGGTAATGTTATCTAGGACGTGTCCGTTAGCGACGAAGATATCTTTGTAACCGTCGTTGTTGTAGTCGAAGAAAGCAATTCCCCATCCCAAATAGCTATATGTGATTTCGCCAATGCCAGCTAACGTCGTCACATCAGCGAAAAAACCGCTTCCCTCATTATGGTATAGCGTATTCGTTTCTTTCTGGAAATTACTGACAGTTAGGTCTAAAAGTCCATCATTGTCATAATCACCAAAGATGGTTCCCATGCCGGCTTCCTCCTTCCCCATGTCACTGTAACTGACACCAGAGAGTAAAGCTGTCTCCTCGAATTTACCGCTACCTTGGTTTTGAAACAGAAAATTTGGATCTTGATCATTGGCTACATAAAGGTCTTGATCCCCATCGTTGTCATAATCGCCGAAAGCGACACCCAAACCGTGGCAGGCGGGAACATCCAAAAAACCACTTTTTTCTGTCAGGTCAGTAAACATCCCGTTGCCATTATTGTGATAGAAGATATCTGTATCCGGAGGGTAGGACCGTGGTCCGCAATACTGCCATATTCCGCGTACGTAGCATTTTTTGTCGTTTTTGACAGCATAGTCGGCATAGTTGGTAATGTACAGATCGAGGTTGCCATCGTTGTCGACGTCGGCGAAGGCACAGCTTGTGCCCCATTGCGAATTTGCCACTCCTGATTGCATCGACACATCAATGAATGTTCCTTTACCACTATTTTGGTAAAGCACATTGGGGCCAAAGTTAGCTATGTATAAGTCTAAATCCCCATCGTTATCGTAATCACCGACTGTACATCCTGTGCCGTAGCTTGTGCTTCCTGTTCCTGTTAACTCTGTGACATCGGAAAAGGAGCCATCTCCGTTATTGCGATAAAGGGCATTGGTTGAAGGATTTTTGCCGAGGGAGGCAATCTGAGACGCTCCATTGACCAGGTAAATGTCGAGATCCCCATCATTGTCGTAGTCGAAGAATCCACCGCCGGAACCCAAAAATTCATTGAAGAGCCGCTTCTCACTCTTGCCGTCAGTGTGTTTAAAGTCAACTCCAGATTTGGTTACAGCAATAAAGCTAACTTTGGATTGGGAAACGGTTACTGAAACG
>NZUQ01000154.1 GCA_002697225.1 Candidatus Poribacteria bacterium | reverse complement strand
TCGATGATGTTCAAGGTCTCAATGCTATCGTTGCCAAGTTGAACAAAACCGTCAACATCAGGAAAGGCGGACTAAGTATGGCAAGTTTCAGTGCCGGTGCTTCGGGGCTTAATCTTGATACCTTGACTTTCAATACGGCTGACGACATTGCTAGGTTCCAGTATAATAGTACAGCTTTGAACAATGCACATAGTAATAGTGCGACGACAATTATCGTTGATTCAACGGCCGGTTTTGACAGTTCCGGTGTGATTCGAATCGATGATGAAGACATCGCCTACACAGGAACGACCAGTACTACTTTTACGGGTTTGACAAGAGGTTACGGTCTCACAACGAGGGCAGCTCATGCAGACGATGCTACGGTATATGATGGTGATGAATTGGTGTTTAAAGGATGGTCGGATGCGAGTGGGACAACGACTCTTGATCATGGAGAAGCGATCACTCTGAAGATTAGGGGAAAGAATACTACCAATAAAACTTTAAGTGTATATACTGAAAAAGACTTGGACAAAGCAGTTTTGGTTTCAGCAAAAAGACACAACGGTACATTGACTCATGTTGAAACAGATACATTGACGATGACTGTAACGGATGTGGATATGTCCAATCAGTTGGTGACGTTAGAAGGTTTTCTTGATGCGGTACTGTTCAATTCTTACGAATATTTTCGAACTGCACCGCCAACAGGAACTATCTCGACGACTAAACTTTTTAAAATTGATGGTCAAACGTCGAATATCAGTGTTAAATCGATTATTCAAGCTGCGTCTAATCAGTCGAAAGTTCAACTGTTGTCTACGGTTGTTGGTGATTATTCGGTTGGTGACAATATTAGATTGAAGCAGGGTAATAATACCGATGATTTAAGGGTTACCAATGTGGACAATCTAGCCTCACTGAATTTCTCTGCAGTTACCTTGCCGACGGAAGGATCTAACGTGACGTCTAACGGTGTTGATACTGGTGCGATGGGAGAGACACAAGTGACCATTCTTGGTAGTGATTTCCGCAAGTTTATCGGAAAAAGCCGAGTAACACTGTCTAATGGTTCTACTGCTACCAGTCCGCTTCCAATCAATAGGATTACCAGTGGGGTGATAACCGGTGTGACGCTGCCTACGACCTTAACTACCGCCATAACGTTGAGCCATGCGGCTACCTTAGAAAATGGTGCTGGTACGACTGGGGATATTTCAACTTCAAGAACGACATTTTCATTGTCTGCAACGGACACCTTGGCCACTTCTGGTATTATCAAGATTGATTCTGAATATGTTAAGTATGTTAGCAAAAATAATTCGAATGACACTATAGATGTATCGGCTACCAGTAATAGAGGCTGGGATGGAAGTTTCGCCTCAACAGCTGCAGCTACTCATACTCATGCTGATAGTATTTATGCGAATAAGCACCTTGCCACTTTTGGTAGTACTTTGCAAACCTTGAGTCTCGGAGATGATCCCACCCATGCTAACTACGGCAAGTTTGCTGTTCGATACGGTAACGCGCGTACGATTATAGAGCTGGATACTTCCTCTGACTATACGGCAACGAATTTGAAAACCGCCATTAATAATATTTCAGGTGTCACCGCCGGTCTAACCGCTAAAAACAAATTGTATGCTTTCAATAATGTGGGAACTGATCCTATTACTTTCGAAAAACTTTATGGTGGCACAAACCTGCCGGATTTTCTGAGTTTGTCTGAACTTGGTTCCATCTACGTATCGACGCCTAATAAAACCCCAGATTTAGACGGTTACAGTAGCATTACGGAAGTTTACGAAGATACCTTAACTGTTTCAGGACCTGTTACTTCGGTGGCAACAGGAGATTTACTGGTGGATGGTGTGGCAGAAAACGTGCAAAGCACTTTGTCGAGTTACACTAGGTTTGGTTCTGGTCTGATTGGTTCGCGTATTGAAACAATTCGAGATGGTTTGAAAGAAGTGTCCAATGATATGGAAGTCTTTGATGATAGAATAGTCGTGAAGGAAACGGAACTGATATTAGAATTTGCCAAGCTCGAGTCCGCTCTCGGATCAATGCAAACGCAATCGCTATTCTTGAACGCCCAATTGGATGCGTTGCAGAGTACGATGAAAACAATAGCAGGTACACGACGCAGGAAATAATAAGAAATCTTTAAGTTGATATTATGAGAATAAAACGTCCTGATTTAGACCGCTTAACCGCTTATGAGACTAGTAAAGCGGAAAGAAAAAAAGAGGCGGGCAAGCTTGGCCATAATAAAAGATCGAATTCGGCAGAGAAGCCTATATTTGANATCTCTGATGAGTCTCGACTAATTCAACAGGTGCGTGAGGCTCTCGACCGGATGCCAGATGTCCGTCCCGAAATGGAAGAGNTGATGAAGGAACTTCAGCAGAAACTTGATGANGGAACCTATTTNGACGAAGTTTCCGGAAAAGAAGTGTTAGCTGAAATAAAAAAAGCACTGATAGAATAGAGAGAGATTTGAACCTCGATTNCCCAATTCCATTTGATGTTGTTGTGGGANGACTGTCTAGATGCAAACAATGTCAGAAAGGTTTGAGAAGNCCCAGTCCTCAGTATATGTCAAGTGGTNAATGTTTCCCAAATCGACGATTTCCTGCCTGAATCGNTTGCTATGAAATTNTGGTTACGCTTNTTTNCACCATNGNNTGTAAACAAAAGNAGTTGTTGATNGCAATTGCTTTTTGAATCANCTTCGTTTCTCGNTCTCCTTCCGACCTTGGNCCTCAAGGATACNCTTTTACATTGTTGAAATTTTCCTGTTNNATGAAGTGGNACAATCAGCTGAGTTTTTCTTCATTCCGGTTGAGTNGGTGATGTTGAATGATTCTGGGGGTTACCAATTCNNCCTGCTNTGTNGAGTTCCTGTCTTTGCCGACGAGATATGNGGCTGTTACTNGGTNGNAGGGGACAAGGAACAGTATTGATAAANCTTGATAGAGATGNCAAACANTTAAGCANGAGGNAGTCTTNCCCANTTGTGTTGTACAATTTTAANNCCAACTGAAAGCATTTCATTTATGCCTCTAAGCTCAATTGTCATTCATTTTAAAGGCTGTAATTNGGATTAGATCTGATTGAGCAATTCGTGTGATTTCAGTTGGTTAAAAGCACGTGCCACAATCTGACGAATACGTTCNCGGGAAAGGTTGAATATGTTACCGACTTCTTGTAAACTCCTTTCCTCCTCACCATCCAGACCGTATCGCANTCGGAGGATNTTTTGNTCTCTCTCTGGTAGTTCGTTGATNAGTTTTTTGACAATTTNGGTTCTGTTTTTATGTATCANATGGGTGAGTGGATCTGAANTTGACGTGGATGGAACGCGATCGTGAACTGCAAATTTGNCTTGGATTATTGGGCTGTCAAGNGAAACTGTCTGTGNCATTATTCGCTCTAGTGATNCNATCTTTTTAGGGGANATCCCGCTAATTTCAGCAACTTTATCTNATTCGGGTTCACGAGTATNNGATTGAAGCAAGTNGTTTTTTGAACGTNTTAGCTTTCTTAGCTTTTCTAAGACNTGTGCNGGTAGACGGATTGTGCGTCCTCTATCAGTTATCGCTTGTNGAATAGCTTGTTGGATCCACCATGNAGCATAAGTGCTGAATTTTACCCCACGTTCCAAGTCGAATCGACTAATTGCTTTGATNAAGCCGATGTTTCCTTCTTGGATNAGATCNGTTAGATCTAAACCGCGACCTTGATATCTTTTTGCAATATGAACGGAAAGTTTCAGGTTNCCTTCAATGATNCGNTCTTTCGCTACGGAGATTCGTGAAGCTATAATGTGGATTTGCTGTTGTAAGTCTATTGTTTTACTCCACGTGTTTATTGCAAGATTTTTATCATTTTGGGTATCCAGTTCTTTCACTAACATCCGGTATTCTTCTATACGTGTCTCCAACTTATTGATTTTAGTAAAGAGATTTAATTCATCTTGGTACGATAAATTTGAAATACGTCCAATTTCACTCAGATAAATTCCCAGTATGTCATTGCTGTGGTCAGGCGGGGTGGATTGCTTCGGAAGAGCCGGCAGGTGGCTGGAATCAGTTAAGTGTAGATTCTGCGAAATATTACTGTCCGTTGGTATAGACTTGAATTCATGAGTGCTCTCTGCAAGCTGATCTCCAATTGAAGCCATATTTCCTACTTTTTGCGGCATATATTTTTTTATTGTCTTATGAACTAACTAATACTTGTACTACTTGATTTTTTTAACATGTTGCTTTTGCTTAGCGATTGTTAGCAAAATATGTGCCGATTTCGAGAGAGTATAATCGTTGCGTATTGTCTTATTGAAAAGCATAGTGGTATGGGGTAGAGGTGTCTCTATTATGTGACAGTGTCACTCAAAAGTTTTAGCTTGTTCCCGTTTGAGGCCGAGCGCTTTCATTTTCCGATGAAGTGACTGTCGTGTGAGACCAATTTCGTCTGCAGTTAATTGGACATTCCAGTTGTTTCCCTTAAATTTCCGCTCAAGAAAAAGACGTTCAAATTTTTGAGATGCTTCTTTTATTGTTTTGGAGTCAATCAAATTTTCAAGTGTGTTTTGCATGTTTTTGGGATTGAGATTGGCCTGATCGAATTGCCATGATGGGAGATCTGCATCAGAGATGTATTCACTACGGCACGTTATGGTTGCGTATTCAACTACTTTCTCAAGCTCTCTAATATTGCCGTTCCATCGGTTTTTCTCAAATTTTTTCAACACATCAGGAGCAAACCCCTGTATTCTTTGTTGTTCAACGGATTTGGCATATTTTTTTAAAAAATGGTTGGCGAGTAAAGGAATATCTCCTTTTCTCTCGCGAAGCGGTGGAAGATCGATAATAAAACTTAGACGATAGTAAAGGTCGGACCGAAAAATTCCCTCTTTGGTGGCCTCTAGTAGGCTCCGATTTGTAGCGGCAATAACACGAACATCTACTTTCTCGATGCTTTGGCCTACTCTTTGAATTTCTTTGTAATCTAGGGCTCGCAGCAGCTTGGGTTGCATTTTTAGAGATAAATCTCCGATTTCGTCGAGAAATATTGTTCCGCCATTTGCCCGCTGAAATTTTCCGATTCGCTGATTTACAGATGTTGCAACCTGTTTCCCGATTCCGAATAGTTCAGCCTCAATAAGCTCCGATGGAATTGCACTGCAGTTCACCGGAATAAAAGGGCCGTTACATCGATTGCTGTACTGATGGATGGCACGGGCGATGAGGTCTTTACCTGTACCTGTTTCACCGTAAATAAGTACGTCTGCTGATGATGATGCGACTCGGCCAACTTTCTTCATGACCTCGATCATTGACTGACTTCGGCCTATAATTTCTTCTTCCTCAAATATGTCTGGAGTGTCCTCAATATACTTGTTGTTTGGACGATTCAGAATATCTTTGATCATATTGATGAGTTCAGTATAATTGATTGGTTTAGTTACATAGTCGTATACGCCAAGTCCACTTGTTTCGAGCGCGGTTTGTGAGGAACTATTGGCGGTAACCGTAATCGCTTGTGGTATAGGCTGGAGGGATCTGCTTTTTTTAAGGATTTTTATGCCTGCTTTTCTGTCGAGCGTGCCGACGTGGTCTGGCATCCACAGATCGATTAGTATCAGATCATAACTTGGATTTTCGTCTAGCATTTTAATCGCTTGATCTAGATGATGTGCAAAGTCAATATCCGCGTTGATGTCTGGCTCCATCTTGATATGTTGTTTGATGTATCGACAAGTGTTTTTTTCATCATCTGCAATCAAGATTCGTGACTTAGCCATTATGTTTCTCCAATCGGTAATTCAATTACAAATGTTGTGCCACTGCCCATTTTGCTGTTAACTTGGATTGTACCATTATGTTCTTCGACAATATTTCTGGCGTTCATTAACCCTAGGCCGAGTCCATGTGGTTTTGTAGTGAAAAATGGTTCGAAAACTCGATCAAGATTACCGTGTGGAATACCACATCCATTGTCTTCCAAAGTGATTACGATTTTGTTTTGGAAACGCACCTTGATCGCAATTTTCCCATCATCCCGTATCGCTTGGCAGGCGTTTCGAATTAGATTTACAAAAACCATACGCATTTTTTCACTGTTCATTCGGATTAACGGAACTGTAGGTGGGAGATCAACGCGAACATCAGTTTTATTCTCTTGGATAATTGGTTCAGTTTCTTGAATAGCTGAACATATAATTGGTCCAATCTCTTGTAACTTGAGTTTAAGATGAGTATTGTGAAAGAAGCTAAGCTCGTTTTCAATCATCTCATCAAGCTTTGTTACCCTACCAATAATTGCATCCATCTCACTGACAATTTCTTGAGTGTTTCTACGCAGGTTGAGTGGATCTCCTTTCAAGAAGTTATTACGTATCATCTCGGCAGGTGATTGAATTAGATTTAAAACGTTTCGAAGTTCATGCCTGACACGCGCTGCTATAACGCCAAATGCTGCTTCCTTTTCTGATTTGATCAGTTGTTCCTGTGTTTTTCGTAATTCGTGTAATGTTTCTCTTAACCGAGTGTGACCTAAAAACAGACAGCTTGAAACACCACTTATTATAATTGCTAGGCTCGCAATTGCAATTTGGANCCAGATTGCGGCTAGGATAAATATGGTGATAGAAAATAATAAGTGCAAAATAAACAACCCGGAGGTGAGTANGAGTTGTGTACGGTAGTTACGTCTATTATGAAACACCAGAATTGATCCAATNCNTGATATAATNGCAAATATAGCAAGATAAAAAATCTCAGCTTGATGGCTTGGTTTCCAGATTNAATTTTGGTTGAGTAGTGAATTCATCAGGTTCGCTCGNAGNTCGAGCGCGGACATTTTGCCAAATGCTGTTTGGGCTTTGGGAACATCCGGCGTGGTGACTCCAATCAAAGAAATCTTATGTTGGAAACTTTCACCTTTAGTTTTTTCTGAAGATAACAGTACGTCAATAAAAGACATGGAAGGAAAACGCTTAAAGTTCCTAATCAAACGTGGAAAGGTACGCCCCGTAGCGTCAATTGGGATTCTAATGTCTTTACCAGATTCTAATTTCATGGCAAGAAATTTCCCCTTCCAAATACTATCTTTTAATTTTATGGTTTCTGGTGGGATGCCATGTAGTTGACATAGCATTAATATTTCAAGTGAGAATTGTAGGCTGTTTTCCTGAGTGTTAAAGACAACAAGTTGTCCAGATCTGTAGATACCGTCTGATTGGCTTTCAGGAAAGACACTGAAGCTTNCTGTATCAGCGTTAGNGAGCATTTGGGGTAGNTCAATCCAATTTTTTATATGAGGAATTCTAGTCGGATAGTTGTCCTCAACGGTATACAATTGAATAACAAAAAGATTATCACCGGGAATTGCNGAACCTTNCCAATCTCGATTAAACCTTGCAATTAAACCTGTAGCTGCAGGTTTGGTTGTTTGGAGAGATTCAAGCAGAGAACTGTAGATATATGGTGGCCAGGGAAGTTGGCCAATGCCTTCATTGCTTTGGCTTTTATCGTCGATGGTAATTAGGATAAGGTCCGATGAAACATCAGGTACCTTCATCAATCGCAGTCGTGCATCAAGTGTTCTCAGTTCGATAAGTTGCAATATATCGAAGTTACGGATAGCAGCAATCAGGATAAAGGGGCAGAGACTAACTAAACATATCAGCAGATATGTTTTAAGCTTGGGGTCACTTGTTAATTTTCCCATTGTACCAAGCCGTTATAAAATTTGTTCCTGGCTTTACTTGAACAGGAATATGGATATGATTTTGATTCTTTTGGTTAACAATTAATTGTTTGTTTGCTGTAATCATGTTAGCGTTAATTGAAGAAATCCCACTGTCAAAAATTATGGTCAATTGCCCTGAATTGTTTGTTGTTAGGTCGACAGGAATCTGGACATAATGTATCAACTGCGCATACAAGAGGGAATAATTCAGTTTTGCTTTCTGTACTCTGCTGGTAAAAGTCGAGCCAACAATGATAGAATCGTAAATTGTGCGGGCAACATTAAGATTTCGGCTTGGATAATGATCCGGATCTTGATCGACAGGGAATTTTGGTAGTAACTGTATAAAATCTGACGGGAGGTGGTGAATCTGAAGACGAAGTTCTTCCAGTTGTTCTGTTGTTATGTTCTGATTGTTCATTGAATCTGACCTTGTATGTTCAGGTAATGTTTTAACCCTGTTACCAAGAGGTAGAACATCAACAGTAAGATTTTCGTTAATACCCTGGTTATTTTGCGTGCCATTTCTATTTTTGAGTTGTAACCCTTCCTGTATCAAAGCTTCTACCTTGATTTCGCGTCCTCCAGATAGTGTTGGCAATAAAGTACCGTCATTAGACTTCAAGCGAATCAGGGATTTGGGTGGTAGTCGCAACAGATCTTTGCCTTCGAGTATCTGACCTTTATTTAAAAAAAACCAATTCTGATTCTGATAATTTGCTGGCAAAACTTCTATTTTGCCGAAGGTGAATACGACTTGATTTTTAGCGGAACATGGTAAACTGAAAACAATTATGAAAAGCCAAATTATATTTTTGAATTTCTTCATTTCATTCATCTAACCTTACTCAACTTGAGAAAATTGGTGTAAAATCTCACTGGTGAGATCTATTTCTATTTGCTTTTGAATTTGATTTGCTGGTATGGAAAAAAGTTGGGTTTCATCCTGAATTGAACTGGCGCCGTATTTTGCCCACCCACTCTCTACGGTTGCTAATTCTTTAATTGGTTCCTCTTGTAATTGTTCAATGGCCATTTTCCAGGCGGAAACAAAGCCGTCTTTGATCATTGTTGTCTCGATAGGAATCCAGACCTGGCCATTAATTGCTATATAGACGTCAGGTATCGATAGATTTTGAGCTTGCTCAAGTGACACATTTCCCAAATCAAAAGCCATCATTACATGTTCTGGAAATTGAATTAGTGCTGTATTGATACCCACAGATTCCAGAATTGAGCAGTAAAGAACAGTACTATCATCACAATCTCCAAAAACGTTGGGGTTACTGTTGATCTCTGTTTTAACAGTAAAACGTTGTAGCATTTCATGAGGATGTTGGATTTCATCTATTGTTCCACTTTCCAACGGTATATTTGGGTCAGCAGCGTAAGAAATGCCATGTAGAGAATTAAACAATAGCATCGCCCAGAATAAATTTTTTGGGAGTTTCCTTTTCCATATTTTATCTTGGAATTTGGTGCGGATTTGGTTAATAAAATCTCGGACTACCAAATTATCTGATGAGATGAAGGATGATAGCTTTGATATATCGTCAAGTAATGTCATCTTGTTCCCATGCAGAATGATTGTTGTTGATACTGTTCGGGACGCTGCCCCACCGCTTTCTGACACCCGAACGCGTGTTTCTACTGGGTGCGTTTGGGTTAATTCAACTGCTTGACGTGTCAAGACAATTTGGCGAATTGGTACTGAAACTCGCTTCATAGGCGGCAGTTCGATATTAGCAGCAACTTCCGTGCCGTTTTTGCTGACAAAATCATCGACAAAGATTTCAATTCGGATCGTAACCGGTTTCTGACTTGTGTTTTTGAGCCAGATTCGGCCGATTGTATCTTGGGGTAGGATCGGAAAGTAACGATTTAAGTCGTCACTTGTAAGATTGGGAGGTGTATTCGGATTATCAAATATGATTANTTTTGCTTCACGGTTTGGACGGGCATAGAAATTATAATGTGTGGGAAAAATATCGCGAATACGCACCTGTTCAATCTGAATTGGTAATTTCCTGAAATCGAAATTAATCGAAAGACTCATGTAAGCTGTTGCTGGTAAGGTTGTAGGTATTAAATAGGCGAGATCCAAAAACGTCGATTTATAGCTGATTCCTCCTCCTAAGGTATAGGTTGGGAGCATTTCGCCGTGAAAATCAGTTTGTAATCCAGCGCGGATGGTGAATCGTGGATTTGGTGAAAATTCCGCACCGAAATGGAAACGATCAGTGAAATCGGTAGCAATTAGCCACTGTGTGTGGGGTCGATAGGCGATTCCAAACTTGTAAGCCGTTGAGAAAACTTTTTCATTAATGCCACTGTTATGACGAATCCATGTTCCTTGTTGGAGTCCTTTTCCCGTTCCAAATCCAATGAAGTCTTGTACAAAAAGACCAAGATTAATGTTTCTGATTGACTCGAGAAAAATGCCAAAATCACTACCCCAACCGATGTCAGATCCAACTTTTTGCAGGTCCAAACTAACCGAGTTGGTGAGGTACTTTAGATTTGCTCCCACTGATATAATACTAGTTAGTTTATAGCTATAGGAAAAGTGAAAGCTATTATGGTTGGCGAAAAGTTCATCATCTTCAAGTCTAATCTGTCCCCAATCTATTCCAACGGCTGCTCGCTCGGTACGTGGCAAGACGAGGCTTAAATGNTTGTATCTGAGTTGGCCAAACAGTTTGGATGGGCTTTGATTGAATTCAAAAGTGTACGCTTCAGACTGTGCAAGACCNCCAGGATTTCGGCGGATAGAAGCACTACCTTCCGCTATAGCAATGAACGCTCCTCCCATACCGATTGGGCGGGCACCTATTTCTGGGAGTTCTTCTTTAGAGAAAGATGGTACTTCTTGTGACAAGATGAAAATAGCAAAATAGCAGAATAGCGTTTGATTTGACTTTGTCATCTGTATAATGATATATACTATGGCGAGTTAGNGGTTTTGTCAAGTCCACATGGAGAGTATGGAATTAGAGGAAGTGAAACTCAATCAGCTGTCATGGTCACATAAAGTTATTATTAGTTTGTTTGTATTAATGATGGGGTACTCTTATCTCTTTGCTTTGCTTAATTTGCAAATTAACACGCGACAGGCAGATGGAGATACGAGTGGTTTAGGTTTAGCAACAATCCGTGATATTGAGGTCACTTATCGAGGAAATCGAGGAGAATCTTTGCTTGTTAACAAGATCNATGGCTCTATGGAACAGTATTTGTCAAACCAGGAGGAAAAGATATTAATAAAAGAGTGGATCTCGCAAGGTCGTACAGAGCAGGGCTATCAGGAGATCCAATATATATTTGATGAAAACTGTGTTCGTTGTCATCCTTACGATGAACGTCCAGATTATCCTTTAGAAACTTACGATCAGGTCTATGCTTCGGCGGAACCTGATATGGGGCCGTCAATTGGGAAGCTGGCTCGATTTACACACTATCATGCTTTTGGTTTTAGCATTTTCTCGTTTTTACTTTCGATGGTTTTCTTACTTACTTCCTTTCGTCCCGCTATCCGTCTATTTGGTGCGGTCCTCCCTTTTGTAGCNATGTTTATCGATATTACATCTTGGTGGTTAACTCGCTTGATTAGCCCCATCTTTGCNTACACTGTATATCTTGGTGGTATGTTGATGGCAGTTTCGCTAGCAATTATTATCATCGGTTCGATCTACGACATCTGGTTTAGTCAAATTACTGAATAATTAGAATCTGCCTCAAGTATAGTAGGATGATCGATTTGGATATGGTATGGTATATTCAGATGATGTTGAAGATGCAATATATTGAGGCAATGTCATCTAATGTCGATGTCGAGGGGCTTGGATAAGTCGAGTAGTTTGTCCAAGTCATCAATATCAGTTGTTGGGAGCTGGCAGGCATAATTTTGGCACACATAGATCGTCGTCTTCCCGTCAATTGACGTTTTGCCGGCTAGCAGCGGGATCAGTTCCTCAATTTCCTGCTTTTCTTCTGTATTTGGATTCAGTAGGGCGATCACTTTATTGGGAACAAAGCGACGATGGATGTTGCGCAGAATTTCTTGTGTTTGTTCGCTTAAAGGATTGCCGACGATAGCAATTTCCTTGGGGGCATCAATTANGAAATCAACTCCACATAGCATCTGGGCNGATCCGGATGGTGCCGTTTTCATGGTGTGATCATAGAGTGAAAAAGTGATCTTCGCCTTCTCCNTCAAGTCGGGTTGATTGAGAAGTATGGCTAGTCGTAATAGAACGTGAACAGCCATTGAAGCTCCAGATGGCGTTGCCCCATCATAAGCTGATTTGGAACGGACAATTAGTTTTGGATGATCTTTCCCGGTGAAGAAAAAACCACCGTTTTGAGANTCCCAGAACTGGCTGATCATGATTTGATTAAGTCGATTTGCTTCTCTCAGCCAGTAAGGATCAAAGCTNGCTTGATAGAGNTCGATTAGCCCTGCGATGAAATAGGAATAATCCTCTAAACAGGCGTTCAGATGACTTTTCCCAGCTCGATGAGTTCGTAATAAATGCCCATTCTTTTGTACAAGTTCTTTCAGAATGAATTTGGCTGAGGTCTCAGCTGCTTCCAGGTAGCGTGGATCACCCAAGATTTGGTAAGCAAGGCCCATGCTACGGATCATCAAGCCGTTCCAACTGGTCAGGATTTTATCGTCGAGTCCAGGTTTGATCCGTTTCTCTCTGGCGTCGAAAAGTTTCTTTTTGCATCTGNTCAGAATATTGATCAAATCNGTTTGTTCAATATTTGTTTTTTTTGTATATAAATCGGTTGGGGTTTTGACCCAGAGAATGTTTTGATGCTCAAAGTTACCGTGGTCGGTTACGTCGTAGAAATCGCAGAAAACTTTGGCGTCGACTTGGCCAAGAATCTGCTCAACTTCATCTGGTGTCCAGACAAAGAACTTTCCTTCCTCTCCCTCACTGTCGGCATCTTGAGTGGAATAGAAACCACCGTTTTNNTGATCGTACATCTCGCGTAAGACATAGCCTAAGGTTTCTTCAACCACTTCCCGATAAAAAGGTTTGCTGGTAGCTTGGAATGCTTCCAAATAGGTAACAGTCAGAAGCGAGTTATCGTAGAGCATTTTCTCGAAGTGTGGAGCCAGCCATATTTCATCAGTTGAATATCGGTGAAATCCTCCTCCGAGTTGATCGTTCATTCCACCTCGTGCCATTTTTTCTAAGGTGAATTCGACTATATGCAGTGCCCGCGAGTTTCCTGATCTTTTCCAGTATCTCAATAACAAAATCAATCCCATTCCGGGTGGGAATTTTGGAGCCTGACCAAATCCTCCATGTTGGCTATCAAATCGGTTTTGGTAGTGATAGAAAGCCTGTTCGATAATCTTGTCATCCAATGACAGATTTTCCACGCCTTTCGGATTAGAAATTTGGTTGATATGAGAGACCAGTTTTTCCGCTTGTTCATTGATTTCTTCCCGTTTGNTCCGATATGCATCCTTAACAGCTTCTAATAGTTTGGGAAAGCCTGGCCGCCCATACCGATCGTCAGGAGGGAAATAGGTTCCACCATAAAATGGTTTCAGTTCTGGTGTCAAAAAGACTGTCATGGGCCAGCCACCGGAACCAGTCATAATTTGAACGGCGCTCATATAAATCTCATCCAGATCAGGTCGTTCTTCTCGATCGACTTTAATATTGATGTAATACTNGTTCATGATGGCAGCAATCTTTTCGTTTTCGAAAGATTCTCGTTCCATGACGTGACACCAGTGGCAAGCAGAATAACCAATGCTCAGTAGAATTGGTTTGTCTAGGTTTTTGGCTAAGTTCAGTGCTTCTTCACCCCAAGGATACCAATCTACAGGATTATGAGCATGTTGTAGCAAATATGGACTGGTTTCATCGATTAATCGATTTGTGTGTTTAGGAGTGTTTTTCATGTTGAAATTCAATGCTTTTACAATACATCATTTGATAAAGCGAGCTTGCAAAATTCCGACTATAGGCCAATAATACTATGGATAATTATATCACCTTTCTGACAGAATGAGAAATCTGTTTGCCAAATTGTGTCTGATAGTCTGCTATCTTTGACCTGTGTCTAGAAATTGCGCGATGGCAACTGCAAATGAATTTTTACTTGTGATATACTGAGAATTGTTTTTCTGAATATATTCCTTCTGCTACGTTTAGATGAAATTGTCGCTTTTATTGAGGAGGATTTAGTTCTTAAGTACTACTGTGATATTACCAAAGTCAAAATTACGAAATAAGAATTGAGATGCCCATGCAACCAAATTTGAATCAATCTACAGGTTCTTTGTCAAAGAATCAGATCATTTATTGGGATGAAGATGGTCAGATTTCACACTTGTCACCTCAGGCTAGACGCGTGGTACAGGTTGCCTGTGAATATGCTGATCGGTTTACTGATCCTGAAACGGGTATAGTTGGAGGGGATGAGCATCCAGGGCCAGATACCAGATCCAGCCTATATTGTGCTATTGCTTTTCTCCTAAGTGGAGAACCGAAAAGGATCGAAGCCGGCAAAGAACTATTGAAAAAACTCGGTAGTGCTGGGGGGCATTTCAACATGATGGCTGAAGCCTTGGCACTTGCTCAGATAGACCCACTTTTAGATGATGAAGATCGGGAAAATTTCCATCAGGCGATTCGAGGTTTTATTGATTCCGGTGGTGAGGATATTATGGCGGG
>NZUQ01000153.1 GCA_002697225.1 Candidatus Poribacteria bacterium | reverse complement strand
TATCTGAAATAAAACCTAACTGCGGATTATACCAAACAACCCCTTAATATGTCAAATTTAATCTAGGCGGATTTGTCGATCATCTTCATCAAGGATTTGATAATCTTCCAGATGAAGATCAATGTTACCCTCAATTCGAATATGAAGATCCATTTCTTGATTGAGTTGCTGTATCAATTTTGATCGTCGATCGAGGAGGCGAGATACAACTAATTCATTGGCAATAACCTTAAATTTCCTTTTTTGAGATTTACGAGCAGCTTTTTTAATTGCCCGCAGAACATTAGTTACCACAGTATCAACTGAGAGGACAAAACCATGCCCATCACAGTATGGACAGATCTGAGTAAGAACACTTGTTATACTTGGACGTGTACGCTGACGGGTCATTTCCACCAGTCCGAGTTCAGAAATCCTGAGTATATTTGTCTTGGCGCGATCCCTTTTGATTTCCTGTTGTAATGCTTGATAAACTTTCCTACGATCTTCATGGCGATCCATATCAATGAAATCGATAACAACAATGCCACCAAGATCCCTTAAGCGTAACTGGCGTACAATCTCCTCAGCAGCTTCTAAGTTTGCTTTCAGTATGGTATTANCGGCATCGTTTTCCCCGGTAAATTTACCTGTGTTTACATCAATTGAAACCATCGCCTCAGTTTGCTCGATTATGATATATGCNCCGCTGCGTAACCAAACTTTTTGCCCCAGCGCTTTTTTTAGTCCTGTCTCGATGCCGAATTTCTCCATCATCGAGATAGATTTCGTTTTGTAAAATTTCACGCGAGACTTAAATTCAGGCAGCAACAGGGNAAAATAATTAATGGCTGTTTCGTATTGTGGCTTCGAATCAATAATCAATTCGTCAACATCGCTATTAAAATAATCGCGTATAATTCGCTCAGTAAATCCAAGATCCTTATGAATTAAACTTGGTGCTCTAACACGACTGGCCTTCTGGTTGATTTTTTTCCACGTATTCAGAAGATAGTTAANTTCAGCGGNGAGATTCTCCTCACTCTTGCCTTCAGCCGCTGTCCGGATAATGAATCCACCTTCAGTATCGGTTCTAAAGGACTGCACTAGATCTTTTAAACGCAGCCTTTCCTCTGCAGATTCAATTCGTCGTGAGATACCAACACTCGACGAAGTTGGGAGATAAACGACGTATTTCCCTGGAAGGGAAACAGTGCTTGTAATACGAGCGCCTTTTGTACCCATGGCTGCTTTGGCAACTTGCACGAGGATTTCTTGGCCAGTTTCAATGACATCTGTGATGGCGGGCTCAGTTTTCCTTCTTTGTCTGCGTGGTGGAGAGNCGTCTAAATCGGCATGTATCTTAGTCGAAGCATNATCNTCCTCGATATCTTCGAAACTGTACTCAATATCTGATGCATGTAGAAACCCATGCTTTTCAAGGCCAATCTCGACAAAGGCGATTTGCATGCCAGGTAGGACATTGTCAACACGTCCTTTATATATGTTGGCTAGAACCCGTTGTTCATTCTGACGTTCAATATAAATTTCGCTGAGCAGGCCATTTTCAAGAATAGCACATCTTGATTCATACTTATCTTCAGAAATAAGAATTTCTTTTTTCATTAGTTGCCTCCAATTGCTGATGTTTGTGGAGGCAAAGAATTCATGTTGTTAAGTCACTTTGAACAGGAAAATCATTATGGAAATCGCATTGAACTTTTTTCACAGTAGATGTTTCCCTTAAAATTTGCTCATCTATATTCATTTTACCTGCGCGGTGTCATTGTAACAACAGGCAAAATCATTTCACCCATTGATATTCCTCCATGCTGAAATCCTCCTCGAAATTGTCGTGTGTATTCATTAAACTGATTTGGGTACACAAAGTAGTGGTCTTCTTTAGCAAGAATATAATTTTTGGCAGGAGTTTCTGCTGGTAATTTGTATTCATTTGGACGATCAATGTGAACTGCTTGATCAGCTCTTAATGTCGTCCCGAATTTAAATCGAAGACTTGTCGAGGTTTCACGATTGCCAAAGGCTCTAGAAGGACGGTTACACAAAGTTGAACCGTGATCAGAAGTCAAGACTACCATGGCATTTCGGCTAGCAATAATTTTGAGGATTTCAAACAATACAGAATGTGTAAACCACGATTTCACCAGAGATCGGAAAGCCGATTCATCTGGAGAAATCTGTTGTAAAATGTCTGATTGTGAGCGTTGATGTGTCAAAATATCAACAAAATTAACGACCAGTGTTGAGAGGCTGACCTGATCGAAAGCAGTGACTTGGCGTATGAATTCATTGCCACCTTTAACATCAAAAATCTTAAAATACCTTAATTGTGGGTTTAGTTGAATACCTTCTTGTTGCAGTTTTGATTGGAGTAGTTTTTTCTCATATCGATTTGTGCTTGTTTCATCCACATCCCCCTCTTGCCAGTACTCTGGATACTCCTGAGCGATTTCACTCGGAAACAACCCACTAAAGAGAGCGTTACGAGAATAGAGTGTAGCACTCGGTAAAATTGAATAATAATAATCTTGATTCATGTAGAAGAATTGCCTCAACATTGGCTCAATTATTAGCCAGTGATCTAGGCGCATACAATCAACAACGATGTAATAAACTTGCCTTTTTTCGCGTAAATGGGGAATAACATATTTGTTCAAAATGTCTACTGATAAAACTGGTCGGTTCTTAGCACTCAGCCAACCAGCATAATTTTCTTCAATATATCTAGAAAATAAAGTTTCACACTCTTTTTTCTGTTCTTTATGCGTTTCTTTAAAACCTGTTTCTCCTAGTTCATCAAATGCCACGTCCCAAGAAAGCAATTTTAAATATATGTCTATCCAAGTTTTCCAATCTGAATGGCCTTGGGTTAATTCTCTGATTTCGTTGAAGCTTTCTGTGTAGTTCCGTGGGATTTGTCCTTCAACGATGCTGTTTTGATCGAGAACCCTCTTCAAAGTTGACACAATTTGAGCGACCCCAACCGGTTTGACTAAGAAACTGGCAATCTGCTTTCCCAGCGCTTCCTCGATGAATAACTCGTCACTAATTTGAGTGACCATAATGATTGGGACTCCCGAATCGACCTCTCGGATTTGATCGAGTGTCTCTATTCCGTCCTGCCCCGGCATCATTTGGTCTAGGATTACCACATCATAGTGCGATTCTTTAATAATCGCAACTGCATCAGCACCATTTGAGACTGGGGTAACCGAGTAATGCTTGTTACGGAGGGAACATATATGTGGTTCTAAAATGTCTATTTCATCATCGACCCACAGAATGCTATGTGTTGCAGTCTGCATTGTTGTTTACTTAATCCCTTCTTGAGTNTCTTTAACATCTAATTTCTTTAACATCTAATTTCTTTCGACTGGCAATGAAATATTAAATTGTGTNCCTTGTGNATTGCTGNTCACCAATTTAATTTTNCCTTTATGGTATTCTTCAACAATTCGCTTTACAAGTGCTAANCCCATTCCCCANCCGTGTTTTTTGGTCGTCATGCCTGGTTGNAAGATCTTTTTTTGATTTCCTCGGAGAATCCCTTTGCCATTATCATAGTATTCAATTATAATCTGATTTTTCTTTTGTTCATATCCAGACTTAACTTCAATNACACCTNTAGGCTTGTCCATTGCGTCAAGTGAATTNCGAATTAAATTCTCCAGCACCCANTGCAAGAGCTCNTGGTTTACAGTTACTTGGGGAATCTCGCCATGATTGACTATAATCTTAACTCGTGCNGAGTGACGNGGCAGACGCTTCTGAAAATATTCAACTGCCTCATCGATAATTTGGTTGACATCCGCCTTGTTTTTGCTTGGNTCAGATCCAATGCGACTAAACCGTTTCGTAATACTCTGAAGTCGATCNGTGTCTTTTCGCATAGCAGTGTGGATNTCGTTAGTTGCGGAGTCATCTTTTGCGNTNTTTTGCTCCTCAAGCAACTCAATCCATCCGATNAGGGAAGAAATTGGCGTTCCAAGTTGATGAGCTGTTTCTTTCGCTAGCCCACACCAAATAGCCGTTTGCTCAAAAGCTTTAATCTGACGAAATGCCGCAAACCCAAGCACNAGAAAAACAGAAAAAACNGAGGTCAGNACAATCGGCATTATGATTAGACCATANTACGGNGCCTTCTGGTAATAGAAGTAACCTGTTTCCCANANCGGCGTTGTTTGNATTGGCACGAAAAGATCTTGTGANGNGGAGTTACGAATTAATTGCTTTGCTTGTTGAACTTGATTNAGANTTGAGNCCTTANGCTGNATCAAGTCCCCCCAAATCTGCCATTTNTGGGGGGTTTTCCCCAAGTCAGTAAACACGAAAGGCAATTGATCTATAGCATTTACATCTGTTTCACCATGGTAGATGTAACCGTAAGTTTTCCTGTTTTCAANCATGTAACGAATTGTACTTACTTTGCCTTCATTTTTCATTCGGCTAAGGATNTCATTAACTTTCTNTTCTTCTGCCTTAGAAAACGGTACTTGCGGGGTCNCATTCAATTTCTTCTCAATAGCTGGGTTAATACCGCGTGCAGTTACGATTTGCTCACCCGTACTATCTGTGATGATGAATGATAAACGACTCAAGGGGAGAGATTGGACAATGAACTCATTAAGCCGATTTTGCAAGCTCACTTCTGTTAAACTTGGAATCTCTGCGGCTAAGTTAGCGAGCGGGGTAACCTGCTTTTCAAGATTCCAGTTCAGTTCGATGATTTGTCTTGTATAATAGACAAATGCGCACGACAGGCTAAAGATACCGACAACAAAGTAGGCGAGCAAAAAATCCGATGCAACAGATCTTGTAGCGGGCTTCTCCTTTCTGAAAAGCATTATAGCCCCACACTCAAAAGCCCTACATAACTCCGGTATTGTAACGTAAATGGAGCAACGAAGTCAAAGAAATCTTAATCCAAGGATTTCCTTATTGACAGTGGTTTCAACGTGTGCTAGATTATATGTTTGTGAGGAAGTTCAACGTTACTATTTACGGGAGCGATGAGAGGTTATATTCAAGCACTATGCTATATATCATAGCGTTTGAATATAACTTGGTCAACTAGGAAATGCAAATGGTTAGATTCAGGGGAAGTTTTTTTTCGGTTGGGCTTTTTGTTGCTGTTTTTTTTGTGTCATCACTAGTTGTTTCAGATAGTAATGGTTTTCTTCCCGACAAAGCAGTTGATCGCATAGGATACGGTCGCATCCAACGAATAAATTATTCGCCGGATGCAAAACTAATAACCCTTACAACATCAGTTGGTGTGCGCATTATTGATGCCGCTAGTTTGAAGCAGGCAGGATTCATCCGGTTAGAAAATTTTGCCGTAGATTTGGGGTTTATGTCACATGAGCGGGTTGCGATTGCTACCACAAATGGTTTGAAGATCTTTGATTTAAATAATCCTCGTTATTCAATTAACTCGCCATTACAAGTCCAAAGAACGCCAATTCAAACAGTTGCCATTAGCACTGATGAAGAATGGATGGCTGTTGGGACTATTGTTCAAGAAGGAAAGAAAGAGCAAAGCGAGGTTTTTGTTTATGCTGTTGGTGAGGATGAAACAAGTTTGTCACAAATTTTCATACTTGAAGGTGAAGTTGTTGATGTAACATTCGACCCTGGGACTACGGGTATGGATCAACGTATTGCAGTTGCCTCTAAAACAGAGATTTTTATTTGGCGGAAGAGTTCAACAGAATCAATATTCCGTAACATTCAAAAAGGGATTCTACCTGTAGATCTTGTCATTAATAATATAACTTTCAATAGCGATGGAAACCACTTATTAATTGGTGCGTATAATATCCAAACCAATTCAAGTGAAATCTATCGTCAGGTTGTTGCAGACCCTAGACCTGAGTTTTTAACCCAGATTCCTAATGAAGAGATCTTCGACATTATTTTTCACCCAACTCAACGAAACCTTCTTGCAATTGCGACTGATCAGAAACTTCGGGTATGGGAAGTCTTCCAATCTGATGCAACTCGGAAAGGCAGCCCCCTGCTTAATCGGGACTTTAGTGCTGATAGTATTACACTGGCATTTCATCCCAAGAAAAAGGTTTTAGCAATTGGTGCGGATAATAATCCGCTTAACCAATCCTTTGTACTTTTCAAACTTGGATTGGCTGACATCGCAGTTCCAATTAACACCGAATTTACAGATTTTTATCCGCAGGTNTTCTCAATNCATTCCTCNTNNACANCCACNAATCGCCAATTATTGNTCAATTACAAATCNAAAAGNGCAGTNNTNTGGGANTTGGANGNGATGNCAGAAAANNGANANTTANCTTTCCCCTCCAAAGTNAATGATATCAAACTAAGTCCGTCTGCCGACGAAGTCGCTATTGCATTACAAAGCAATGAAATAANGGTGTTNGATATTACATCTGATCCNCCAAGTGATAGCNCGNCACAGTCAGGGTTGAGTCATCCTGAGACNACGATATCCAATGTGGTTGCCTACGANCCNTCAGGACAATGGATCGGTTCCGTGGCGAAAGACGGTAGTGTTCGCGTGCGCCAAAGAGGAGCTCCTCAGTTTGAAAACGATCTTGATTTCAAAGGTACTCCTCTGATTGATATCAGTTTTAATTTCGATGGAACAATAATAGCGTTACTTACAGCNAACAATACTGTCGCACTCTATCAGGTTTCCCTAGATCAAGGCATTCAAAAATTCACAGATGAATCAGGAGATTCGGTTCTTAATATAGGTGCTGCAGGTACAAAAGTGGCTTTCAGCTCGGTCAAGGATGATAACCGTTTTATTATTGGTCTGAAGAATGGATCCGTCCAGTTCTATGATATTTTGAAGGACCGTTCAATTCTTCAAACACACCAGCTTTCTGTAGACAAAAGCGTTGCCAGTGGTGAAGTTACAGCCTTGAGCATTTCTCTTGACGGTCGTTTCGTGGCTGTTGGAATCGACAACTCAATTTTGATGTGGAACCACGGTAACCCGGAAGAAGGAGTGCAACAATTCAGTGGCCACACAGAAAAAGTGACAGGGCTGGTTTTCTCACGGCTCGATGACGNCACGAATTTGTTAGTTTCTTCATCGCTTGATGGAACAATATTGATCTGGGACATTGGAATCCTAATTAAGGAGGAGAGAACAGGAGAATTAATTGATTTANTTGAACCGAATCGAACAACGGAGGTCGCTGTAACTGACCGAATTCGAGTTCGAGCCCCTACGTTTTCCCAACTCAATATGGAAACACTAACACCATTTAATTTTAGAGTTGAAGGAAAGTTGGAAAGTGGTTCTATTATTACCTATTCTCAGAATGAGAAGCAGTACGCAGTTGAGGGGACGAACATGATCACCTTCAATCCAGGAAGTATCCTGCGTGAGAAGGAAACAATTACCATTCGTGTCAGTAGTGGAATTGAAGATGTAAATGGGAAATTTTTAGAAGCANCTGCCCTCGAATTTACNACAGGNTTAATTGTTTGGCCTGGTGATACCAACCGTGATGGTAATGTAAATGTTTTTGATATTCTGCCAGTTGGTCGATTTTGGGGACTTACTGGCGAACTTCGTCGAAAGGGAAATAGTAGCTGGCGATTGCAGCCTGCCATATCATGGTCAAACAAACAGGCAACCTATGCCGACGCAAATGGGGATGGTGTTATTAATCTCGATGATGTTTTTACCATTAACGATAATTGGAAGAAAATAGTAGATGGTAGTATTACGTTATCTGTGCCNAATTCTCCAATTCAGTCTCAATTTTCCGATTCTGAGATGATTGAGATTTATGAAAAAATGTATTTCGGCCTAAAAAACAGAAGTCGTGAAATTGGTGCTGGTAGTGAGCTCGCTGTAGCATTGAGAAAGATTATTGATCAATTGCGTATGCAGAGTCTCCCCACAGTTACGAAATTGCTCAATAATTATCCGAATCCTTTTAATCCAGAGACTTGGATTCCATTCCAACTCGCAGAACCTCAAGAAGTATCAATCGCGATCTATGATTTAAAAGGCCGAAAAGTTAGGGGGCTCGATCTTGGATATAAGAAAGCNGGGTATTATCTTAGCCGTGCTAACGCTGCCTACTGGGATGGTCGAAGCGATTGGGGTGANTTGATAGCAAGTGGAATCTATTTCTACCGGATTAAAGCCGGCAATTTTTCTGGACAAAAACGACTTATTATCTTGAAGTAAGCAAATAGTTTGGGAAAGTTTAATATGAAGTGTTTTTGGGTTATCTGCCTNCTTGTAATTATTTCTACNANGGGATGTGATATATCTCGTGATTTCGCCAGAGTAGAAGGCGATCAATTAACCAGTGTTACTATTGCTCTTGCACCTTCCTTTCAAACACCTGAGCTCAAAGTAGTAGTAGAGTTTCTCTATCTTGATGCCAAGGGAAAGCAGGTTCCATTTGATCCCCCAATCCGTGACCAATTTGTTCTGGTGCCTAAAGCCACAAAATTCTCTACGCTTCGTGTTCCAATAGGTGAAAATCGAATTATTGAAGTTCGAGGATATGAGTATGGTGACCTAGTATTAGAAGGACGCCAAGAGTTTCCTTATGTCGGGAATCAGCCGATTTCTGCCGATATTACGCTTGATCCAATTGGTGTTCCGTTATTAATCATTGATACCCCCAAACTAGTTTTCAGTCCTGGTGAAGAGGTTCCAGTTGAGATTAAAGTTAAGAATGTCGAGAATCTCTTTGGTGTCGTTGTGGAGTTGGATTATACGCGAAGCCGACTTTTTGCCTTGAATGTGGAGGCCAAATCGCTCAATGCCGATGAGGATTCGCCTTTTTCGAAATCGCTCATGCCACTAGTTCATGATTTAAACTTGGACCCCGATCCTGGCCGGATGGCAATTGGCATGACGCTGACAAAAGGGCAGGACTCGGTTACAGTTGGTTCAAAACCTCAGACCTTGGCAGTGGCTACTTTTCGTGCAGTAAAACCTGGAGCAGCCGAAATCAAAGTTCGATTAATACGTGGAGTGAGCCCAAAACTGATGGATCCAGATGGGCAGGCTCTTCAAAATCTCGACCAAACACAGAAGTATCTCAATCCAACTGATGGTCGGACGCCACGCGGTGTAATAAAAATTGAGATTGAATAAAGCGGTTGCCATTCGACTGATTTTTTCAGGTATATGGTTAGTCTTGTTCATCGGTTGCCAAGAGGTGATGGTGAATATTGGTAACGTCGGAACACGCGAGAATCCACTTGAAAAAACNGGGGTTCTAGAAAACAGTGAGANCTGGTCCGGGGTGATTCGCGTTACTGGTGATGTCACTGTTCCCNAGGGGTTATCGCTAACAATACGTCCNGGNGCAATCATTGGGTTTGACCCTGTTACTGGNAACCATCAACTTGCTATTTTCGGTTCCCTTTATGCAGAAGGCGAACAGGAACGTATGATTAGATTCGGTTCGCTTGGCACAGAAGCCGATCCTCCCGCTGCTGGAGATTGGGCTGGTATTTACATTAAATCAACTAGCCATAATTCGCGTGTTGTACACTGTCATATTCAGGATGCTGCCACCGCAGTCATTTGTGACTCAGACACCACCCAATTGGAGTACTGCCTAATNACAGACAGTAAAAGTGCGATCCTNTGCCATTCTTCTCCACTAATTACTCAGAATGATATTAACAAAAACGGAACTGCNATTAAGTGTGTAGGTAGCGTCACNCCTNANATAATTCAAAATACGATTCAAGCAAATGAGTTTGGCATTATCTGTGANGATGGGGCCCGACCAAAAATTGAGANGAATGANTTAACGAATAATTANCAACATGCGATTGTTTGTTATTCGTCTGCNNAACCNGAGATTCTGNCTAACAACATCACCAGAAANGGAGGATGGGCNGTTTATAGTGGTGGCCGGTTACGAGGGAATTTTATTTTGGGTAACAACAATNAGAGTGATGTAATTGAGAGNGGAACAGGGCGTGACAGCGAGCAATTTTATGGAGTAGATGAAGTANTAGANCCTAGGTCTAACCGTGTATCTGATGCTGGTGTNCAGAGAGAATATAATCCATAGACGTTTCCCTACNAGAAAGATCGCCAACTCGAATTATCTGCATAATGTGGNAACGGGTAATCCTNTCCNTATCCAGAAAANCCATAAACCTTAGATNATCCCCCTTTACCAGAGACATGACGGTGNCTTTTCGTGGAGNNTTCAAGGGNATTCNGCGGGTAANAACAAAAANATGATGANCAGATNGCGNGGGNCAACATTTTCTNGGATTTCAGTCAATTTGNCTCAAAAGATTTAATGCTCTCTCGAGTATCTCTTTTTTCTTTTCTATCTGATCAANAGTTTTTGGATCGATATAAACTGAGAATCCATCCGACTCTTCTTTAATTTCCTCCTCCAATAGATCTAAATTTAAATGAGCAACTACTTCGTAAGTTTGTATAGGATGAGNAATATTTTTAACCCTAATTTTGTTTAGCTTTTTGCATTTGATTTTTTCTCTTACCAATAAGTAAGTATCTTCAGATATCAATATCTGATTAGGCTCTGCATTAGTTTCCAGTCTCGAAGCCANATTAACCCCGTTCCCTATGGTTGTATAGTCGAGCCGATCGTGAGAACCAAAGTTTCCTACTGTACATGTATCTGTATGAATGCCAATTCGAATGTCCAATGGCTGAGAAATCCCCATATTTTCCCAAGACAATCTAACCGATCGCAAGGCTTGTACCATGGCTATCGCCATTTGAACACAAGCGATAGCATCCTCTTTGTGTCCAAGTGATTTCGGGTCTCCAAAAAAGACCATAATTGCATCACCAATATACTTATCAACTGTCCCACCATGGGCTATGGCAATATTGGTCATCTCNGTTAAATAGCTGGTCACCAGTTCAGTTAAGATTTCTGGTTCAAGCCTCTCCGTTAATTCACTGAACCCTTTGATATCCGAAAAGAATACNGTCAGTCTTTTTCGTCTAGTTTCAATTTTCACCTCTAGATCCCCAGAAAAAATAGACTCATACACNTGAGGTGAAAAGTATTTTGATAATTTCAGCAAGATCAGTNTATTATCCNCGGCCGCAGTGACATCAGTACCATAAATGTTGATGAAATCAAATTCAGGTACGGCAACCACATGAAAAGCATAAGTTTTATTNCCCACCTCCATTTCCAAAGGCAAACTTGAGACAAGCTTTGACTGATCAACTACAGTCGATGGAACATCATCACCAATGTCAATCTTCCATTNATCTTTGATATATTGACCTGCACTATTNGTGTATAGCAATTTACCNCCCATGGTGATCTTTAATACTGGATTGGGATTCTGATCTGGAAATTTGGTGATGGCTTTCATGGCTGTAATGTCAGTACCATAAATGTTGATGAAATCAAATTCAGGTACGGCAACCACATGAAAAGCATAAGTTTTATTACCCACCTCCATTTC
>NZUQ01000152.1 GCA_002697225.1 Candidatus Poribacteria bacterium | reverse complement strand
CTATGAGAAACAAGAAATTAATGGTCAGCGCGGGTATACCCATTTTGGTAAGGAACATGCCAAAGATAGTACTCAGCCAGATCTAAAAGAATTTTACCAGATTGGGCGCACCTTAAATGCTGATCATCCCCTCCAGTCCCCGTTTTTACACAACATCTGGCCAACAGAGGTTGACGGTTTTGAACAGGACTTTAAGAATTTGTATCTCCAACTTGAGCGATGTGCTATCCAATTACTTAGTGCTTGCTCACTATATCTAGAACAGCCTATAGATTGGCTTTCTAAGATGTCAGAGGATAGTAACACAATCCTTCGTATTGTCCATTATCCTCCACTTATTACTGATCAGCCTCCTGACAGCATCCGGGCAGCAGCGCACGAGGACATTAATTTGATTACTCTCCTTTGTGGTGCTACTGCAGATGGGCTTGAAATAATGGATCAGAATGGTTCTTGGATTCCTGTTGGTGCAAACCACCAGTATATTATTGTTGATTCCGGAGACATGATACAAAATTTGACCAATGGCTTGTTTAAATCAGCCAAACATCGGGTCATCAATCCTAAAGATGTTACCTCCAGTCGCTTCTCCATTCCAATGTTCGTTCATCCGCGTAACGATATTGATCTGAGTCCTAGACAGGAGTTCTTGGATAAAACAGGGAATGAATTACGATATGAATCAATTACCGCTGGTGACTATCTGTACCGTAGGCTACTAGAAATTGGTTTGGTCAATGAAGACAGTAATCAATAAAACTGCACTCCACAATAAAATTGAAACCATTATATTNAGTAGTACATCGAATATANTGATTATCTTGAATTTCTCAGCTGAAGTCGTATGCAGGAAATAAGGTAGTTAACATAGAGATTGTAAGCAAGAACTAAATTAAGCCAACACCTCATTCAGTTACAACCTGAATAAAAGCAGATGAATGAAGAGTAGAATACGGATGTCAGTTGTGGGTTAGAAAGAGGCGAAAAGAAAATGATTGAAAGATGGGATATTTACGAAATTGAATTGAACGGTCCCTCAGCTGGAAATCCGTTTGTGGATGTCCAGCTGAGTACCCGGTTCCAATTGGATGACTGTGTTGTTGAATTACAAGGATTCTACGATGGTGAGGGCCTTTACCGCATCCGTTTCATGCCTGATACAGTTGGGCAGTGGCATTTTGTTACCCAAAGCAACGTTCCAGAACTTGACAGTAGAACGGGACAATTTGAGTGTATCGAGCCATCAACGGGTAACCACGGGCCAATGCATATAGACGACACTTTCTATTTTCGCTATGCCGATGGCACACCGTATCGTCAGTTTGGTACTACTTGCTACGCTTGGACCCACCAAGGAGAAGAAATGGAGCGAAAAACTCTGCAGACACTAGCGAATAGCCCATTTAACAAAATTCGCCTCTGCATTTTCCCAAAAGATTACGTCTACAACAAAAATGAACCTGTTTACTATCCATATGAAGGAACACCACTAAAGAATTGGGATTTTACCCGTTTTAACCCACCATTTTGGCGACATTTTGAGCAACGTGTCCTCGACTTACAAAAATTGGGTATTGAAGCCGATGTTATTCTGTTTCACACTTACGATCGTTGGGGATTTGAGTACATGGAAGCAGAGAACGACGACCACTACATTCGTTATGCAGTGGCTCGATTGGCTGCTTATCGCAATGTGTGGTGGTCGCTGGCTAACGAATTTGATATTATGCCAGCCAAAGAGGAGTCAGATTGGGATCGTTTCTTTCAGATCATTCAGAACAATGATCCCTATGATCGTTTGCGAGGTATTCATAATTGCCAACTCTGGTACGACCATAACAAACCTTGGGTAACACATGCTAGTGTACAGACCTCCGATATGGCGGGAGGCGTAAGATACCGTCAACAGTACCAGAAACCTGTTGTCTACGACGAGTGCAAATATGAAGGTAATATCCCACACGGTTGGGGAAACATCACAGCCAAGCAGATGGTGCAACGTTTTTGGGCTGGAACGGTTTCGGGTTGTTATGTGGGACACGGGGAAACCTACGAACATTCAGGAGACCTGTTGTGGTGGTCGAAGGGTGGAGTATTGCGTGGTGAAAGTCCACCTCGTATCGCTTACTTGAAAGAATTTGTGCAGACCATGCCCGATTTTGAAACGCTGCAACCCATTGGAGATGATCAAGGTTGCTACATTTTGACGAAACCGGGAGAATACTACCTGATCTATGCCACTGAACCACGAACCATACGGGTAAACTTACCTGGAGATCGACCATATAAAATTGACGGTATTGATACTTGGAATATGAAGGTAGTACCGATTGGCACAGCCCAGCCAGGGGAATATGTATTTTCTGCTCATCTGCCCGACTTCGCTTACCAATTGATCCCTTACCAACCAGGAGAGAAGATTCGGCCCGAATCCAAAGCTTCGTCAGATATCACAGAAGGACACGCACCACTGACAATTTCGTTTGCTTCTGCTACCATGGCAACAAAGGATCAAAAGCTAAAATGGGACTTTGGAGATGGCATAACCTCGATAGAGTCCAATCCAAGACATATCTATCAAACATATGGCCAATATACAGTAACCCTAACGGTTACAGATGGAAATGGGCTGTCATCTATCAACGCTCTGTTTGTTAATGTCTTACCGTCAATACCCATTGACTTTGATTCCTATAGCAAGTTCCCAGGGTGTAACGAAGGGTTGTTATTTCGATGGGCCGGTGAAAATGTCGAAAACATTGTGCCGGAAATATCTGGCGGGTATAGTTGCCAAGTCAACCCACGTGGAGAAGTCAGTATTAACAAAGCAGGAGAAATGACAATTACGGACGGAGCGTTTCTAGCCAATATGGATACGGAAACATTGGTGAATTCTTGTCAGTCAACTAATCAACTGACGGTCGAATGCATGATAATGGCTAGACATCTGGAGCAGAACGGGCCTGCCCGCATTGTGACTTGTTCTCAGGACATTAGTAATCGGAATTTTACCCTTGGGCAACAAGGGGAGCGTTTTGTATTTCGGTTGCGAACCCCAATGACTGGAGAAAATGGACAAGGGGCAGAGGTCTCGTTTGGCCAGATCAAACCCGATCAGCCTATTCATGTTATTGTCAGCTACTTCTCCGGTAGCTTGTATTGTTATGTCGATGGGGAGCTAGTTCATGAATCAAAAGCAGTGCAAGGTAATTTCAACAATTGGAAAGCATTCCAGTTGCTGTTTGGTCAAGAATTTAATGGTGAACGCAGTTGGCAAGGCCAGTTGAGCCACATCGCCATTTATAACCGTTTTGTCGGTACTGATGAGGCACAACACAAATTCCGATTAGTCAAAGCCAATTAATGATTGGTTAGAATTTAATTTTGGGTGGTTTCTAGACATTTTATCTCGGACAAAAATAAACCAGGAAAAATGAGAAACGAAATATCAACACTGCATCGAGAAACAGGTGTTGCGTGGGACGCAACAGCCAAACTCTATGAAGATTCTGAAAAAAGCGACATCGCATTCCTACGGGATGGTGGAAATAATCTAATGGAACCTGAACAGCGGATCCTTTCTGATCTTGAAACTTGGTGCAATTGCGCTATTCATCTTCAATGCGCTGGAGGAAAGGATACATTGTCTTTATTGACACAGGGAGCTAAAGAGGTCATTGGCATTGATATCAGTCAACGTATGATTGCTAGCGCAAAAAGGAGATCANATTCATTGCAAGCAAATGCTTCATGGTATTGTTGTGATGTTTTAGATGTTCCAAAGTCGTTGGATGCCATAGGCGATCTACTGTACACTGGGCGAGGCGCACTACCGTGGATAATGGATATACAAAAATGGGCTAAGGTTGTGCGCCGTCTATTGAAACCAAAGGGCAGACTATTTGTATTTGAGGGACACCCCTTGGACTGGATATGGGATACAAATACCTCAGATATCCGCTTCCATGTGGAGAGGAACAACTACTTTACTGAAAAGATAGTAGGTGGTGAACGCTGGCCTTTTCCCTTTCTTGCCAGGCAAGAGGATCCGGAATTGGTAAATCTTAGAATGCATGAACGGCAATGGACTCTGGGACAAATATTTGAAGCTTTACTGAACGTTGGATTTAATCTTATCCACTTTGACGAATATCCCATTCCATATTGGGATCAATTTCCGAACATACCAAAAGAAATCCTTACTCGACTTCCGCATACATACTCAATATTGGCAGAGAGAAACTAGATTCAGCGGAGAAATGAAAGTATGAGCCACATACCTTTATAGCTTATACTTCATGTATAAGTAATTTAGGCAACACTCCACCCTTTGTACAAATCAGGATTGGCAAACTCCTGTCCTAATTGAAGAAACCCACGAGGTCCCCGTTGACCATATTCAAATGGATCATGCGTTTCCTCCATCCAGCGGTGAAGCCGTTCTTCCATTTCTTCGAGTACAGGTCTTGCTTCTGTCGTATTAGCCAGATTGACCATCTCTAGAGGATCTTCTAATCGGTCGAACAACCACGGACTACGCTCGTTAGCATACCAACGTGCATACGTCCATCGTTCGGTGCGTACTCCTCGCCAACGTCCAACCCATCCATGTCGATTGGGCCAACCATGTGCCATGTTTTGGAGATAAACCGAATCTGATCCTCCAGGAGTAAGCTCGGTATCTCCAGGAACGCCCTCACCTCGCCAAACCCCTGAGATATCACGTCCTTGTAGTCCTTCAGGTAATGGTATACCACATGCTCCAATCAATGTTGGCATGATGTCAATAGCACCAAAAAACGCATCACTTCGGGTACCTGCCTCAATGACATTCGGCCAACGGACTATAAAGGGAACATGAACCGATTCTTCATAAGGTGTTGCCTTGGATGCCCGCATCGACTCAGGCATCCAATTATCAAAAGGTTTACCATAACCATGACTCGACAAATGATCACCATGATCTGATGTATAACAAACAATCGTATTATTCTTAGCTCCAAGGCGTTCTAATGTCTCTAACAGCCGTGCCATTTGTGCATCGAGTCCTGTACAACAACCATAGTAATCCGCAATTTCCTGCCGTGCAAACGCTTCCATTTGTTTGGGTACATTGCCAGGTACATCTATATCAGCCAGATCGTATATAGAATGCTCATCGGGATATTGCTCATATGGCCAGTGTGGTGGTCTCCAAGAGACAAACAAAGCAAATGGATCATCCGGCCGTGCATCCATGTGCCGCTCCATAAATTGGATTGCCAGATCTGTTTCTACTTTGGGAGCCCAACCGTCGAAAAGAGTAGGGCCGTTTTCGTTTTGATAATAACTCTGATTAAAATATGATCCTCCACTTCGTAGAGCTGCCAGATAATCCAGTCCGTATCGATCTTCCTCAGGATATGGGCCTTTACCCAGATGAAACGTACCTACATGCGCTGTGCCATATCCGTGTTGTCGTAAGGTGGCAGGTAATGTTGGTATATCTTTGCGCGGACGATATTCATTGTCAATGACAAGATTTTGCCAGCCATATCGTCCGGTCAGCAACATTGCCCGATAAGGAGAACACAATGGATGGTTCGAAAACATGTTATCGCATACCATCCCCTCTCTCGCCATATTATCCAGAACTGGCGTTTGGATAATATCGTTACCATTGGCTCCAAGAGCGGAATATCGTTGCTGATCAGAAAAGACGAACAGGATATTTGGACATTGATTTCGGCTCATTTTNGTTCCTCCTAACATNATCTATTTNATGNNGCANNTTAAACANANATNCCAACTTGTNANACTNAATNANTTNNCAGATCAGCTTAGGCATTCTATCACAATCNGCACNTCGAGGTAAAGTGAGGGAGGTTACTANNAGANGTGNTCTAGAAATAATCACAAATCCAGTGCATTGATTCACCCTTTGGAAAAAGGGTATCCAAGGTTACGATGTCATTAGGTTCAAGCCTGAGTCCTTTGAAGTGGTTCAATTCCTCTAACTGACTAAATGTCGCATCCCCAAAAAGTACCTTGAGGAAACGATGCGTATCGATCCGCACCTTTGTGCCTCCGCTATTATCATTGGTAACAGTGACTTTTCCCTGATTTATCTTTAGNGTAGAAACTTGACTTTCAAGAATGAAACAAAATGAAGTGGGTATGGAATTCTCTCTGTGACCTGCTAATCTTTTCTCGAATTCAGGAATCATTTTCTGGAAGAGCGAANANAGAGAGACTATGCGGTACATTGCCNTTTCAGTGATGCTAAAAGATGGNTGACTNCCACTTTCTTCNCTTAACAAGGNTATTAACGGATGATACCTATGTAAACGTCCCGAAANANTAGTTAGGTCTCTTTTATAANTAGAGNTGAGAATNGCGNGGCAAAGTGCAAGNAGACTNTCAGGGTGTTGACTNNGATAGCCAACTTCCCGAAGATTGGGATAATACGTCGCCAGAAATGGATCCATTCCATCCAAATCCGTTGGGAATCCGAAATTTGCGTATGCACCAATTGTCCCATCCCTTTCAGCAACAAGCGAAGGTAAAATGCCAACTTGATGCGAATATGTATCTCGCCAATAACTCTTAGAACGTAGAATTGTCCCTGAACGAATCTTATTGTGTTCATCATAAATTTGGCTGATCTGTACCAAATCCGTTTCAGCGTCAAACGCTCGAACTCTCCATGATGATGGTTCGAACTGTTTTTTTTCGCCAAGTTCTAATTCAAAGTTTGTCTGTGGAAAAGTCGCCCATCCAAACTTCATATAAAATGGTTGGATAGTAGTGAAAAGCAAACTAAGCTCGTAGCCAATTTTCTCCATGTATACAATTGAATCCTGCATCAGGGCTGAGGCGTAACCCCGATGCCGATACTCTGGTAAAGTCGCAACCATTCCAATGCCTCCAAGACGTACAATGGAATGTCCAATGTGGATAGCTCTATCTGATACACGAATGTGGCTGACAATCTTCCCTTCAACGACGCAAACGCGCGACTGATGTGGTTGAAAGCTCGAATCATGATAAATTTGACTGGCATATCGAGGTCTGCATTTTTCCACAAAAACAGTACATATCAGANTAATGATTTCTTCAAACTCACTCTCTTTCGATGCACGAATTTCCATATTTTCTCCACATTGCCTTGTTTATTAGGCCGAGTTGTTTCCATTTTAGGTTGGATTCTCTACGGATTGATAACTACATCGGTCATGTGGCACCTTTGACAAACTGGACCATAACTTTCACTATATGGTACTGCCATAGCGACAAGAATTAGGGATATCGATCCTTCTCAGCCACTTTTGCCATAGCGTTTGATTTTCTGCCTATTCTTCATGATGTTTCCAGTATGACTGCAGAAGGGTTTAGAGAAATGCTATGTTCCTGTCAAGAGTCTGGTACTAGCTCGGTAACCTCTTGTTGGGAATCTCGTCGACCAAGCATAAGTGCACCAAAGATCAAAAGTTCTGCGCAACGTAGAAAAATCCAATTATTTGTGTGGCGTCCGCCCATGGGTAAAGTTGCCCATGGGAAACTGAAGAAGGCAAAGTTGAGTGAATAGTAAACTAAAGCGCTAAGAATTAATCCGTGGCGTGCGAAGATGCGTCCACTTAAGCCCCTACGCCCTCTTTTTTCACAGTAAAGTGCAGCCAAGATCATTGTTCCCAAAGGCAGAACAATCAGGAAGAATCGGTCTGTGTAGAAGTGTATGTTATCAGTTATTTTGAGCGTAATTCCAGCAATCGGAAGGGCTATGAGGGGAAGCGATAACATGTAAGGCCAATAACGTCCTCCCAGAATGCAGACCGCAGGAATCAACCCCATAACGAGTGGAAAATTCGCAATAGGATCAATTCCTTTGTANCTTTTGACACCCCAAAGATAGAGCAGGAAAGCGTATACGACAATAAGTGTCCATTCAACCCAAATNGAAATCTCTGCTTCGTCATCTGTNTTTTTTAAAGTAACCAACTTGCGGTTAAGCCAAAGTCCAAGCCCAAGCACAAAGCCTAAGACAAGACCAAATGTCGTCTCCATCATGTTCCACCAATTCCAGCCCATAAGACTGAAGAACTTTTCGGGAAAAACCCCAGGCCAAAAAGCATGCAACGACAGATCGAACTTGGTGAGCCAACCTGGCATCCANGAATGCCGTGCNTGAAGGCCCTGACCGAGAGTAAAACCGGCCCCCCCAGCCAAAACCCCGAAAAAGGCCATGTTGCGAGCCAATNTGTCTTTCTTGATATACCCAACGTAAGNNACCAACCCTAAAAAAGCGGTCAGAAGACCACCCCAGCATTCACGACGAGGTTTCATGTCGAGATTAGTCGGTTCCCATTTCCAGTGATCTGAGAAATAGATCCATGGTAGGGCCCGGTCTGGCGAACTGATCTCCGGAACATAGGGACGATTGAGAAGTTGTATGCCAACGAATACCAACACAATGAGAGCGACATAAAGTCCCAGCATTTCTTTCCATCCGTATTTCTTACCTCCCAAGCCCATACCGAGAAATGCACCACCAAAGCCGACCCAAAGCCCTCCTTTGATGAAAAGCCCAATCATCCCCCAATAATACGCATCGTAGTT
>NZUQ01000151.1 GCA_002697225.1 Candidatus Poribacteria bacterium | reverse complement strand
CAGAACGGACGGGTACTTAATTATGTATAGTCATCCTTGTCGCATGGTGGCTTCGGATTTCGGTGATGGGTTGAATTTCAAGGATGGGCTGAACACGCCAAGAGAGCAATGGATTCCCGTTCCTCGACGACCAAAGGCCGAAGTGTCAGCTATCAGTGAAGCAATCGACCTATTTCTTGGATTCGTTGCCAATGAGAAAATCCCAGTTGTCACCTACCAAGAAATTCATGAAAAATATCAAGAAACAGATATTTGGATTTCGTTAGAAACGGCTTTGAATATTCTACAGCTCGTTTCACATGAACTGACCTATCATTACTCAGGTAATATTTATCTCTCTCCAGCCGAGATTTTCGGTATTGCTACCTTCATTTTGGATGGATACAACCATACCAAATCACTACCTGCAACAATCCCAGTCCGTCGTCCCATTGGTCCGACAGAGGACTGCATTTCAGAGACACCAACTCAGGTAAGTCTAGATACGTTTTTGAGTTGCGCCTCCCAAACAAACCAAACAGTGAGCTCCGACCATCGTGTACCTTCTGTAATCGATTTGTCCGGCACACAAATCAGCCCAAGCAATTTTCTAAAAACATCCGCTCACCTGATCAGAAACTTACACCAATTTTCAGAACCAATTTCAACGGTAATAGTTGAACAAGCTAAGAGTCTCCCTACCTTGGCTGAGCGAGAGGACTTTAAACACATGAGAATTGGCGGTTGGCTAATGACACCTGGTTTTCACGCTGACAACGTTGTCGCCATGGCAAAACGCCAGACATGGACGGCAAAACCCGCTGTGTCAACGAACCAGAGGTAGTGAATACTTAGTCTGGCCCATATGGAAGAAGGCTACTTAAAGCCTAAAATCCCGAGTATAGCTATCATAATCATGTACACTCCAGCTTGAAAACAAATTTGTTCTATGATATATTACCTTGCAACTTGAGATCAATAATCTTCCACTTGCTCTGAACATCATTTTTGATGTTGAAGGTGTAAGATATTATTAATATTTTAAATTGGTGTCGAATAAGGAGAATTTCCAATGCGACAATGCATCGTAGCAACCTTAGTTATGCTAACGCTACTTATGGTTGGTATAACCAGCTCGGTTGCAGGTCTCACCTTTTACTACGATTTTGAAGAGATCAAAGACGGAGCTATCCCTGATCGATCAGGGAATGGCCTCGACGGCAAAATCGTTGGTGATGTAACACTGGATGGCGGAAAANTCGGCAAANCGGCCAGATTNAAAGANGGNGGTTANNTNGACTTNAANGGNNCCNAAGTGCCNNNNAATCTGATTCCTANCAAAGGGTTCAGCCTGCTGGCTTGGGTCAATGTTGAAGCCGATGGNGACCAAGCAGTCTTTAATGCCTGGGCAGCTGATNNTNNATGGCTGATTCACCCGGAAGTCCGTCCNGGTGGAGGAATCTANCGATGGACAGTCAGGNNCGATNNGNCGNTNGCGACAATTGGCGAAGTTAAGNNAGGGAAACCGGTCAAAAACGANTGGCACCATTTTGCTGCCATCTATGATTCAGTAACTGGAGTTGCCACTCTTTATATTGATGGTNANGAGGTCGGTAAAGACGCACGTGCCGNNAGTAAAGGNAAAACCGTCANTAANNACTGGGACAAAGGGGCACGTGTTGGCNNAAACGCTGATNATGGCCGTCCATTTGTNGGCAGNATGGATGAAATCGGACTCTGGAATGAGGCATTAGCCGCAGATCAGGTCAAGAAATATATGNATGGTCTTCCCAAAGCAGCAGTTGATGCCAAANGNAAACTNGCTTCAAAATGGGGNCATATCAAATCACTGTAATNACCCGTTTACACAANATCAAAAAGGGTAATCTAGTTTCTNGATTGCCCTTTTCATTTTAAAATCTCGNGTTAAGGAGTNTATNNNGATGAAAATAAAAATGCATATTTCCGCCATTTTAGCANTGGTGCTNATTAGCGGNNTNTTACAAGTTTTTGCNGCTGGAGATAANAGNGAGGGTCTTGTCTTCTACTACGACTACTCCGAAANTAANGGNGNTAAAGTNCCTGATCTNTCCGGTAATGGTTATGACGGAGAANTAGTAGGCAGCTTCAAANTCGTCGATGATAAGGAACGNGGTAAGGTAGGGGAATTTAAAGGCGNTAACTGCTATCTTAAGTTGGATCCNGACAAAATCAANGATGAGGGAAANATNCCCACTGAAGCATTTAGTTTGCTAGCTTGGGTCAACGTCNTNGGGGATGGGGATCAAGCGATCTTTAANGCCTGGTCATCCGATGGTCAATGGCTAACTCACCCGGAAGTCCGTCCAGGCTCAGGAATCTACCGATGGCTGGTTAGAGGTGATAAACCTGAAGGAACACTTGGCGAAGTTAAGGCAGGAAAACCGGAAAAAGGTGCGTGGCACCATTTTGCTGGCACCTATGATTCAGCAACAGGAAAAACCGTTCTCTATATTGATGGTAAAGTAGTTGGTAGCGACGAACGTGCAGGAAGNAAAGGNAAAACCGTCAATGAAAACTGGGNTCAAGGGGCNCGTGTAGGATTTAACGTGGACAATGCNCGCCAGTTCATGGGAAAGATGGATGAAATCTCNCTNTGGGAACGTAACATCACCAAAAACGAAGTTNANGAAATAATTGAGCTAGGACTTGACGGCTATCTAGCTGTTAATTCAGCTGAAAAACTAGCTACGACTTGGGCAACAGTTAAGTCAAAAAGATAGGATTATTAAGNTGAGTGTCTTTCACTCAACACCAGAAGGGTAATTTGGGTTTCTAAATTACCCTTTTCATTTTAAAGGCAAGGAATCTGNAAAATGAAAATAAAANTGTCTATTTCCTNTATTTTANNACTCGTGCTAATTAGCGGTGTGTTACANGNTTTTGCCGCTGGAGATAAAAGCGAAGGTCTCGTCTTCTACTATGATTACNCTGAAATTAATAATGGCAAAGTAGCTGACCAGTCTGGCAACNGTTACGACGGAGAAATCGAAGGAAANATCNAAATTGTCGAGGATCCAGAACNTGGTAAAGTGGCGNAATTTGAATCGGGAAGTTACCTTAAACTAGAACCTGAAAAAGTCAAAAAAGACGGAAATATCCCAACTAATGCNTTTAGCGTTTTAGCATGGGTAAACGTTGAAAATAATGGTGCTCACCACGCAATTTTTAACGCGCGATCAGCTGACAACACATGGTTAACTCACCCAGAAATACGTGTAGGCGAAGCAACATACCGCTGGNTGCTCCGTGCAGCAGCCGGGAATAAAATATTCGACATGAAAGCTGGTAGCCCCAAACCAGGTAAATGGGTACATTATGCNGGTACTTATGATCNAAAGAAAAAGCCGGGGGCAATTCTATTTATTGATGGCAAACCGGTTGGAGAAGCAGCAGGAGACCTTCCTGTTTCGGCAGACTGGGACCAAGGAGCGCGCGTGGGGTTTAATATTGACAACAAACGCCCGTTTACAGGTATGATGGATGAGGTCTCTGTTTGGGAATATGGCTTTAGCCAAGAAGAAATTCAAGAAATAATCGAGAAAGGTCTCGACGGTTTTCTGGCTGTTAATCCAGTTGAAAAATTAGCCACCACTTGGGCAACAGTCAAATCAAGCAGATAATTCGTCTCAGGCGCATAAATCTTAACTTAATCTGGCTTTTTCCTGTTTTCAAGATAATGATTGACGGCTTTGACAGCTTCTGGGCTATCAATCCTCTTCAATACTGCAAACGTACCTGAACTAACTCTTTTATCGGAATCGCCTAGCAACTTAATTAAATCCTTAACGGCTCCAGACGCAGCCTGCCCCATCTTTCCTAAAGCCACAATTGCTTTATAACGTATGGTTGCGTCTTTATTATGCAACTGCAGGATAAGGGATTTCACTTTCTTCTCAATGGCGAGTGCGTCAAGTTCCCTAATTTTTTTTAAGCTATAGTTAGCAAAACCACGAGTAAATTCGTCTTTGCTATTTAAAGCTTCAGTTAAAATTAACATGGTCTTTTTTCGGCTTGAGGGATCAACTTTAGCCAATGCGGCGGCAGCCGAAACACGTACGCTTACATCATTATCGTCCAAGGTAGCCGTCAAAGCGAGTAAAGTTTCCTTAGGCAGTTTGTCAATGCGGCTCAGCGAAAATGCGGCGGTGCGACGAACAATTTTATTAGTATCACTTAGTGCAGCTATCAATGCGGGTATAGCCGCCTTTCCAATTCCACTCAATGCCATCGCAGCGTTACTGCGTATCATCTCGTTTTCACTCTTTAACGCTCTTCCCAAAACCGGTACGGCAATGCTGGCAGCAGGGCCGATCTGCCCCAACGACTTTACCGCATTAACACTAACTTCCCAGTTTACATCGTCTACAGCATCTATTAAAAAAGGGACTGCAGCCTTGGCGCTTCCACCAATGCTGCCAAGCGCAGACGTCGCATTTAACCGCACAGTCCAATCACCATCACCAAGTGCTGTAATTAACGCTGGTACTGATTCGCCAGCATCTCTTCCAATACGCCCCAAGGCAAAGGCAGCATTGCGGCGTACATACCGAGATTCATCATTGAGAGAATCAATCAGCAACGGAATAGCAATCTGCGNCTTATGACCGAAAGCTCCTAGTTTCTTAGCCGCTTTACTACGAACAGCTATGTCTTCATCATTGAGTTGNCCCATGAGNAATTTTATCTGGGATTCATCTTGCTGGGCAACAACTGTCAGACACAAACAAAGCATTAAATGACATACTAGAAAAAACTTTTGTGTCAGGTATGGATGCCTAATCCCAAAGTTAAAACGGCAAAGGCCCATCTTTCTCATATCTTTTCAGTAATCTTGATCAACTGATTAGCCTTGATGTTAGCCAGCGTTTGTTTGCTACCGCTCGGCCAATGTACTTCAATTTTATCAACAACCTTTTTCTCTCCTAAGCCAAAGATGACACGAAGGTCATTGGCTGAGAGATAACTAGCAGCACTTTGGACTTCAGCAATACGGACGTTCCCTTCTGTAATGATACGAATACGTGCCCCAATTCCATCACGGTTACTTTGTGTCCCAATTAGTTTAATGGCAAGCCAATTATTGGCGTTTCCTCCATCATTCCGAAGTAGGGTCACACTTTGATTACAATTGAAAACAAGGAGGTCCACATCACCATCGTTATCATAATCTCCAAAAGCGGCCCCACGACCAACGTACTTATCCGAAAAGTACTTTCCTGAAGAAGCAGAGACTTCAGTATAAGTTCCATCCCCGTTCCCTCTGTACAGTTGGTCTCTCTGCGGATAAGTCGACTTTCTGGTATTTGGATCAATAAATTCCTGTACGTCACCGTTGGCCACAAAAATGTCTANCTCACCATCATTGTCATAGTCAAAGAATTTTGTTCCAAATCCAACCAACGAAGCAGAGACACCACCCAAACTAGCTTCGTCACTTATATCAGTGAAGGTCCCATCACCGAGGCTTTTGTAAAGTGTGTTGGTTTCCGTATTGGTGACAAAAATATCAAGCCAGCCATCCTTATTATANTCTGCTATGTCAACTCCCATNCCACCTTCCGGTATACCATCTTTATTAAAAGCCGTTCCCGATGAAAAAGCAATATCATCGAAAATCCCCNCATTATTCAAATAAAAGNAGTTNCGGTCAGTATCATTAGCAATATATATATCAGGATAACCATTATTATCACAATCACCTACCCCAATCCCNAANCCCCTACACGGAATGGCATTGTAAACGCCGGATCTTTTGGTTGCATCAGTAAAAGTCCCATCCCCATTGTTTTGATAAAGNACGTCTTTAGCTGGACGAAACGTTCGCGGATGNCAATATTCAATCACTCCGGTTTTCAGATTGATACACGGTTTCATTGATGTACTATACTCTACATAATTAACAACGTACAAGTCTAGATCCCCATCCAAATCAAAGTCTAGAAAGGCACAACCTGTACTCCAACCCGCGTTGCCAACCTTTGCTTTTTGAGTAACATCTATAAAACTTCCATCTCCTTGATTCTGGTAAAGTACATTAGGACCATAGTTGGTTACATAGATGTCGACAAAACCATCATTGTTATAGTCTCCCACGGCGATTCCCATCCCGTAACGGGAATCGCCAACACGAGCTTTTTTCGTAACATCAGAAAAAGTTCCATTACCATTATTGTTTCTATAGAGCATATTCCCGTAAGTAACCCGACTTTTTTTCCTTTCCAAAAAGCCGCCGTTTACAACGTATAAATCCAAAAANCCATCGTTGTCATAATCCAAGAATGCCGCACCNGCCCCCATAGTTTCAACAATGTGACGACGCTGACTCTTACCATTGTAGTGCTTGAATTTAATACCTGAATCCTGGGTAACATCTGTAAACACAACCGAACGATTATCAGCATAACCTGATTGACTTAACAAAGTTAAAACGGACAAGACCAAACAAAACCAGATACAGAACAAAATCATTCCGGAGGTTCGATCTAAGACCTGTTTAATCTCAACTGTGTAGTAATAGCTCATCTATTTCGTTCTCCAGAATTACTTACCAAATTGATCTTATGCTAACTGAATACTTAGATTTTATCATATTTTCTCTAAATCTCAAAAGGAGTTATGGTTACAAATAAAAAGGCAAAGAAAGTATTCAATGGAAACAAAGAAAAAAGTTCTTTATACGACACCTCCACATTCACGAACACGATTAATCTGAAGACGACTTCGGTGCTGATATTGACGCAATGTTTCAATTTGGTACTTCTGGCATAATTGTCGAACGCTTACAGTGGAATCCACTGATCTAATCAGAGTCCATGCCTCCATATTGTACCGCTGTTCAATTTCAACCTTTCCCTTATAGTCCAGAAGCATTTTCTGAACCTTTTCCTGTGTATAATTATCGTGAATGAAGACTCGATCGAGGTCAAGCGTAGCAATAAAATGTTGTTCCCGTGGATTTTGGCAAACCATCTCTTTTCCAGTAACATCTATAATGTTTCCAGCACCTACTGGCACAATATAATAATGGTATAATTCGGCAAAAGCATTTAATGGCATACCACCTCCATAGGCACTTGGCCAAAAAACAATCTCAGCACCCAAATCATCCGCACATTGCCAAAGTTCAGGAAAATTAATATCGAAGCAGGTTAATATACATATCCGACCAATGTCAGTTTCAAAATATTTAACGCCATCTTGACTGGGTGAAAGGTTTTCTCCCCAGAAAACAAACACTTTACGATAGCTGCCAACAATCTCACCTTTCCGTCCAATAAGAACGACCGTATTATATTGCTTATCCTGATCATCCTCCACGATTGGACAAATGACATACATTCCGTATTGTCGTGCCAGTTTACCAACCGCATCGGTTATTGGACCAGGGATAGATTCTGGATGATTGCCTGCAAATATTTCGGGCAGGCAGGCGATGTCAACTCCAAACTCACCAGACGTTTTCAGATGATCCAAAGCCAATGCTAGCTTGCTCCGGTAATCACCATTGCTCCCAATGGCGATCGCAGACACTTTTATTTTTGATAACATATAATTTTCCTTAGTTGTATAAGCGTTGACCTAAGCTTAGTATAAAGCAATTGAGTGCGCACAAAACCAACTGAATAAAACAGTTTTCAAATACATACCAAGTATAGCCTAAACCAATCCTCGTTTAACCTTAGTACCATTCGCAAGGCACATGCTACTCCACAGCGTACATGCTATAAATTTATCATAAAACCTATAAATACAATGCCATATTTTCAATGATCAAAAAATCAGGNACAAATTTCAGCTGATGATCGAAAAATTTCTTGACTCTTAAGGCCGAATAAAATAGAATTAGTNGNTAGCCCCCACTATACATTTAGACTCACAATACTCACAATAACCTCTCACAATAACCTCTATTCACAATGACCTCTAAAAAGCTATCTAATCACCAGGGAGANGAATCATGGGTTTGAAAAGCAGACTGACAGGAGAAGCAACGGAATTTGAAATACCTGANACAAAGGAAGAGATTATTAAAGCGATCAAAGATTCGGAAGTTAACCGCGACGTTGAAATTGACTACGAACTGACGGAAGAAGTCGAAAACTTCCCTGATTACATGGACGAAGTACCTGCTAAACTCGGCTTTATACATTCTAAAATTGTTTGTGTCAATATCCCACCAGTGGGAGAGTTCACAGAGCCGATTCCGGATGGAGCATTGTCAGACCAAGAATTGTATGCTTCAATCAGAGTTGGTGGCGTTGAAGAAGCAGAGGTGGTGGAAGAGTCTTATTTCGATCCGGAACTTGGACACGTTCTACAATTTTCTAACTATACCATGGATATCAGGGAAAGAAAATTTACCAGAATCGCATCACGTATTTCCATGTCCATTTCTGCCAGTGAAGGTGAGGGCCGCAGAAAAAAAGTCATTCTGGCAGAGACTCCAGTTCAATCAATAGAAGTAAGCGGATCGGGAGTATTAGTGGAGGTAAAACGAGGTTCAGGAATACATGAAGGAATGTCGGTTGATTTAACCGTTACCAACCCAAAGTTCCCGAAATTTAGCGAAGAAGACGAATACCATGGAAAAACCACTTTGGTCTCTCGGATTGCTAGAGTCATTAAAAACCCAGACAAGCCAGATAACGATAATATCGCCGTCGCTTGGGTTTTTGAGAACCCCTTTGATGAAGCGAAGGTCACTGACAAAATCTCATCATTTTGCATGCAGCANAAGCTAGTTGAACACCAGCAAAGTGTNGAACAAGAACTCAGCGATAAATACGGTGGAGGGTTCAAAAAGAAAGTCAAGAGATTCTAGTCATNTCGAAAACCNCATAAGCCGTTGGTCAATTTCTTCACCGAATAGCNTCTCCAGTTATCGTGTCGAAGAAGAGCANTTGTTTCTGATCAAAGTTTATCGAAACTATCTGTCCAACGGCTTTGTCAAAATCAGGTGANGTTCTGACTTTCAGCATNACCGTTTCTCCCTCNCCGTTCTCCCCCAAACTNAGATCTACAATTGTTTCAGCACCTAAGGATTCAAACTCATATATTTCAGCCGGAATACCATTTGTACCTTGCCCGTCTTCCAAACTAATGTCTTCTGGGTGAACTCCAAGTATCACTTCACAATCCCTATCAACCGTTGCTAGTTTCTTTGCAATTTCCGCTTCCGTGATCTGCCACTGAAGATGCCCTAAGAAACTCATCCGAATATTCTCACCTTCAGCTAAAACCTTGCAAGGAATCAAATTTATGCTTGGGTTACCGATGAAATCCGCCACAAAAAGGTTAGCAGGTGAACGATAGACCTCTGTGGCTGTTCCAACCTGCATTACTCCGCCATCCTTGAGGATCGCAATTCGATCCGCCATTGACATGGCTTCAGTTTGATCATGAGTCACATAAAGCGTCGTAATGCCCGTTTGACGTTGACGCCATTTAATCTCAGCCCGCATTTCAGCTCGCAATTTCGCATCTAATGCCGAGATTGGCTCATCCATTAAAAACACTTTTGGCTGGCGTACCATAGCACGACCAAGTCCAACACGTTGTGTTTCTCCACCACTAAGTTGACTGGGTTGTCGTTCCAGAAGATGCTCAATATGCAACATCTCTGCGATCTCCACAACCCTTAAATTGATTTCAGAGTCGGAATGGCCCCTTGGGTGAAGGGGAAAAGCCATGTTTTCGTACACAGTCATGTGCGGATACAAAATATGTTCCTGAAAGACAAAGGCGACATCACGAGTGGCTGGGGTCATGTCCGATATCAATTCATCATCCATATAAATCTCACCTTGTTCAGGTTGTTCCAAACCAGCTATACACCTAAGCGTCGTTGTTTTACCNGCNCCTGTGTGCCCCAAAATAACGAAAAATTCGCCATCCTCAACATCAAGNTTGAGATTATCTAACGCNATTTGACCGGAAAAACTCTTCTTGATATNTTTTAGTCTTAGATTCGCCATCACTTACCTTTTAACCGCACCAAAGGTAACACCACGTAGTAAATGCTTCCGCATTAAAAAAGTAAAGACCGCAACAGGTAACAAAAAGATGAACGTTTTAGCCGCAATCATCCCCCAATCTACCCCACCAGATCCAGTTGCGCTGGTAATAGACGGNGGAGCAGTAACAGCTTTACCTCCAACCTCTGTCAACACAAGCGCAAAGGCAAATTCGTTCCAAGCTGTAATCAAACAAAATACTGCTGTGGCCGCAATTCCTGTTACCGACTGCGGAAAAACGACCTTGAAGAAACTCTGGAAACGCGTGTATCCGTCTACTAACGCTGCATCCTCATATTCCTTTGGGATTTCGTCAATAAAACCTTTCATCAACCAGACAGCAAATGACAGGTTAAAAGTAGTATATAACAGTATCAAACCCAAATGCGTATCACGTAACCCAAGTTTACTATACATCAGGTAAACCGGGATGACGACGACAACAGGAGGCAACATCCGCGTGCTAAGAATGAAAAACAGTAGATCTTCCTTTCCCAAGATTTCAAACCGTGAAAAGGCATAAGCGGAAAAAGTCCCTAGCCCAACAGCCAAAATAGTACTGCCGAACCCAATGACAATACTATTCAGTAACTGATGAAAATACTTTGAGCCAGCACCAGCCAGTACAGCACAAACGGCCACCAGAGCAAACGCAGCAAGACTCCCCCAAATAAGTAAGGCTTGTGTCACAGTAGCCGTGGTTTTTCTAATCAGCCAATAAGCAGCTACAGCATAAACTATCAACATCAGAAAATTGTAGTTCATTGTACTTATAAAAGCATAAAAATTAGTTAAGACAAACAGGATACTGCCCATGGGGATCAACATCTGTACTATGGCTACATCTTTTTTGAGCGACAGACAAACCAACAAAATTCCAATTAGTGCTTCAACCAAGAAGACATAAAGGATCAGAGGAACTTCCATCGGCATTAGCTTCTGATAGTTTTCCCATGTTATACGAAACAGAAACTTGGGCACTTTGGTAACAATGTCACTTGGTGATTTTAAGGAAGTAATAATAATCCAATAAATCGGTATCAAGTAGACCACAACAGCTACGGCAATGATAATCAGAATAATATAGTGTCCAAGTCCTACCCGACGTTTACCTGCCAACCTATGCCTCTCCCTTTACTTGATTCAAATATTTAACATAGATATTACTTAGTGCAACAATGATGATTAAAAGAATATATGCCATGGCACAAGCCTTCCCTGTATTGAAATTCCGGAACGCCAGTTTATAAAGGTTCATAGAGACTGTTTCTGTCGCCGTACCCGGCCCACCTTCACGCGTCAACACATAGACGATGTCGAACATCTTAAATGCATCCATCGTACGAAATAGCAATGCAATTAACAAAAGGGGTGAAACCAGCGGCAAGGTAATCCAGCGAAACTTGAACCACGTCGAAGCGCGATCGACATCTGCTGCTTCGTAGAGGTACTTAGGTATGGCAGATAACCCCGCTAGAGAAATCAGCATCATGAAAGGTGACCACATCCATGTATCAACGATCACTACGGCAATCATGGCAATCTTGGGATCTGTTGTCCAACCGATGGGTTGCATGTTCAACACGTTTAATACTGGACTGAGGAAATAGTTGACCAGTCCAGAATTATCGGAGGCGAAAATGAACCGCCAAAACAATCCGACCACAACCGGTGAGAGCATCATCGGTAACAGGATTAGCGTGGTAATTATTCCTTTGTAACGGAACTCACGGTTTAGCAGCAAAGCCAACCCAAAACCGATGATAAACTGGATTAGCACAGCCAGGACAACGAAATAAGCGGTAGTTTGAAAATACTCCCATACTTCGGGATCAGACAAAAGCCGAGAATAGTTACGCANCCCGATGAACTTCGCTGGCCGGGTTGGCAGAGAAGCTTTATAGCGATGAAAGCTTAAGTACAACGACCAAAGCAACGGAAAGATATTCATCAAAACCAACAAAATCATGGTCGGTGTAATGAACATTATCTTAATTTGATAGTCATTGAGACCTTTTGGGAGGCCTGCTGAACGCATGTAAAATCAATCTTTCTTGATGTTTAACTCAGGAGAAAAGTGTTTGGCACCTAAGGCGAACGATAAAAAAAAAGAGCAGCCGAATCAAGGATTTCTAATCGACTGCTCTCTCAGTTTTTATACTTTACTTCTCAGTTAACGCACGATAACCTTCCCAATCATCTGGGGCAGTAAAGTCTGAAGCCTCCATAACCGCCAGGATATTCTGCGGTGGAATATCATCTGTCCATGTTTCCAAACAGGACTCAAATATCTCTTTAGCTTCCGGCCAATTACCGGACGTGTAGTGCTCTACCCCTTGACCAAAGGTCTGGTAATAAGATNNAGNATTAACTCCAGGAGGAAAAGTAACATCGCAGGAGTAGAGTTTCATGGGTTGTANACTTCCCTTGACGGTAATGTGATCTATCTGGCGNCACTTAGNCTTCATTGNNGGNGTNAGCCCNTNATAGAAATCACCAGAGAGAAGGATTTCAGCACCNAATTGCTTGGTAGCAGCTTCAAGCCTGGCAGCCATNTTAACATTAGGTGACAGGTACGAACANTCTACCTTNTAATTNGAACCAATNGCTCCTTCNATAGNCCAGCCNAGATGNAAACCAAATCCCATTTTAGTGGTAAAACCAGGAATTCTTGCTTGCAAACCTTCATGCTGAGTAATCTCCNTNAGNNTTCTNGANGCATTGATTTCTTCAATAACCTCGATAAACGNGNNCAAGGCACCGTCACAGAGACTNANCATNGTCTCACCTGGCTTGGGTTTCCAAATCAGGAGGAAAGCATCACCAATATTCTTGTTTGGTGCCCCTCCCGATTCCACAGTAGCATGATGCACAATGCCACCAATTTCATTAACGAAAAGCATAACATCTTCTTGCAAACATTCGGTGGCATCTGTGAAACTTCTAATATCACAAAAACCATAAATGGCATCAATTTTCTCGCCCGGGATCATGACATCGAGCTCACCACCTGAAGCCATGTTGTGAGCAATAATTTCTGCCCCAGCTTCACCGAAACCAATCTGCAACATACCCCCAATCTTGACCATGGCTTTTGTGACCACAGCTGTTTCACTGTCATCCTCGTCTCCTCCCGCATCAAGAGCAGCCAAGGGATTGTCCGCCAGTTCTCGGACAATATCTGTCATCTTCATGATTGGACCGATAAACAGTTTTTCAGCATCCGATTGAAAAAGCATAGAACCAGTACCGAGAAGCACAACAACAAACAACGTCATGAAGAAAGCATTTTTACCTTCCATAGCCTTTTCATGCCGGATATCGAACCAAGCTTGGCTCTGCGCATTAGGAGTAAAGATCCGTAGAACGTCAGACTTCTTTAATACCGTCTCTTCACGTTTGTCGAAACGCGCTTCCCCTCCCTGGGAAATCGGAGACATAATCAATGTTTTATCCCAAGCCGACTCAACGGTTTCACCGTTTAGGTTCAAATAAACCAATCTTGGCGGAGCGAGGGCAATAATCGCATTAATCTCGTCAATACGCATTTTCCGCTTTATATCTGCGGCTTTATCCTCTTTAGTGTCTATGCCTAACATCCGAAACTCTTTATGCTCTGCTTCCAAGGATGTCAAAGCGGCGAACTCATCCCGCACCAACTCGCCTTGAAAGTTGAATTTCCTCTTGTACTGATTTACCAAGAGTTCTCGCATCTCCCCAGAAGTTTGTTCAAGTTGCCCCAAACCAGCGGTATCGAACGGACGTGGTGGTTGATAGTCCAACATAGCCACAAAAATCAACATCAACATAACACCAACAATCGCTTTTCGAGTCATCAAATCGCCAAAAACACCACCGATAGCACTGGGTGCGAGCTCTCCAAGGTCATCATTCTCTTCATCCTCAGGTAACTCTTTACCCATCATTTTTTGAATAGCAGGTAAAGCTTTTTTCAACAGTTTGAAGATTCGTGCGATTCGACCGGCTCTGGCACCAGCACGTGCGGCCCGACCAGCTCTGGCAATAGCCAAACCTCCACCAGCTCCACCACCCATTCCCATTGCAGCGGCCAGTGGTTCGGCTATCATAGGCACATCCGGAATCAGCGATAAAGCAGCAATAAAGTCCAACCAGAAGAAGAAACCTTTACCACCATTAAAATAACCATCTTTACACATCCACTGAAGAAACCATTCAACAAAAAACAGGATTAAAGCAATCAAGGATACCGTGTTCATAAACTTCCACCGTATTGAACAAATCCCCGAGCAAGCAGCACACTCGG
>NZUQ01000150.1 GCA_002697225.1 Candidatus Poribacteria bacterium | reverse complement strand
TGAAAACTTATCGTGATTCTTAAAGTACCTAGCCAATTGCAAATGTGCTTGCCAAATACTGGAATTTGTCGTCACACACTGTTGAAAAAGTGGGAATGCTTTGTTTTCTTGATTATTAGCCAGATAAGCATAAGCCAAAACATAGATGACAATTGGGTTTTTGGGTTGTTTTTCATAAGCTGTCTGATAGATATTTAAGGGCACTTTTATCTGATTTGTCTTGGCTGCATAATCTATCATCTTCTGATGCATTTCCAGGTTTTTCGGATCTTTCTGTACTTGAGTTCGGTAACTTTGAACAGCTTGGTCAAATGTTAGACTTTGCGACAAGGTTATTGAAGGATGAATTAATAGAACGGAAGACAGAATTAAGAAAAGTTTCTTCATACTGACAAACTCGCCGCATAAATAAACTTGACATGACTTATTCTAAGCAATATAAAATAACAGTCAGCATGCCAATTTTAGGAAAGGATATGAAATAATGAGTTTGGTAAAATTATTCTCTGTACTCGCATCAATAACAATGCTTTTTATTAGCTGTGCCTCTGAACACAAGCTAGAAAAAGCTTCAACAAAGGACAACAACACTGAGATAGCAGAAGTAAAAACGACCGCACAGCAGGTTTCTTTAACTGTTAATGGAATGACCTGAGGGATCAGCTGTGTAGCCAGAGTGCGGTCTGCACTCACGAATATTGATGGAGTTGTTAGTGCCAAAGTTTCCATGCCCGACAAGGCAATCGTAAAAATTGAGCCCAATAAAGTTAAGAGCACGCAACTTGTCAGTGCTGTCAAAAACGCGGGGTATTCAGCCGTCGTAAACAACTGACACAATCACCGCAGAGGTGAACTTCTTATTTGCGTTTAGCTTCGGTTCCATGTGCAATCGGGTTTTCTCCAACCCAACGCTCGTCAGCTGCGTCGTCCGCCGGTTGATAGCGGGTATCCAAGCTCAAACGAATTCGGTTATTAGCAGAGTTATTATCAAGTGAGCAGTGCATTGTGTGCATTGAAAACACGACTAGATCTCCCATTCTAAAGTCAGTTGTTAGCCATTTTCCTCCGAATTTCTCTTGGACCTCAACAGGGTTTTGGGTGTACCATCCACCATATTTCTGGTTAGTTTTTTCGTCATCTACATCAATTGATCCATAAGTATTAATCAATCCTCCAAACTTGTGGGAACCGTGTAGAATGGCCAGTGCTCCTTCAACTTTGGAGACATCGCCAAGTGGGGTCCAACTGGTGTGAAGACTTTTTGATCCTCTTCCCATATACACCCAATCATAATGGCAACCAGTTGATGCTCCAACTCCAACGATTCTTACCCAAATGAAATCGAAAGCTTGAACNTTTTTACCGAAGAAAATTTCATAGAATTCGGTCATTTCTCCTTGGTGTGCAAGTTGTCTAACTGCGCGACCTTCGCGATAACTTGTTTGATCAATTGCCGTTTTTAAACTTGGGTCAATACCTTCANNAATTANATAATCATCGTCAATCTGNTTATTAACNGCCATTTTNAGTAGNAGCTCATGNCNNGCTTCNANGACNANATCATTATCNAAAANGCCNCGTAANANNAGNTAGCCATCNTCCTNCATTCTNTCACNTANAGCNTGGCCNTCTTTNAGAATATCNTTCGATGANCGNAGTTCACCNAATCTNTCAGNACAAGTATTGAATTGGTANCCACANGANGTCCATTGCTTCAANGTATCCTCCAAAAAATTTTAGTTAACACAGATAAACTAAACAAAATCAATATATAGNGAAGAATGAACAGGATCTATCCTCTATTCTGCTTAGCCTGATCCCCATGTGCAACAGGATTTTGACCAATCCAACGTTCATCTACGGGTTCATCTGCTGGTTGGTACCGGGTATCGACACTCAAACGAATTCGATTATCGGGCGATTTATTATCCAAAGAACAATGCATCGTATGCATAGTAAAAAGTAACAAATCACCTGCTTTGAAATCGGTAGTCAACCATTTCCCTCCAAACTTTTTCTGTACTTCAACCGGATTTGAGGTGTATTGCCCTTTATATTTTTTAGTTGTTCGCTCATCATCCACATCAATTGAACCATAGGTGCTGATAAGTTCATCAAACTGGTGCGAACCTTCCAGAATAGCGAGGGATCCCTCTATTTTAGGGACATCCCCTATAGGAGTCCAGCTAGTATGTAGGAGTTTAGACCCCCGCCCCATATAAACCCAGTCGTAGTGGCAAGCGGCAGATGATCCTACTCGCGTTGTTCGCACCCACACAAAGTCTAAAGGGCGAACTTCTTTACCAAAAAATCTTCTATAGAACTCGAGTATCTTACCTTGATGAACGAGGGCGCGAATGGCTCTGCCGGCCCCCAATTTCTTAGCAAAACCTGTTGCGCTCATAGGCTTGTTATTGGATTCCAAGTTGAGTATGGCGTCAATTAAAGGATAATTNTGATCAATATCGCCNATTGAATCCAATTTCTCAACCAACTCGCGCCNTGCTTCAATGACTGTNTNNNGNTCTANAANCTCGCGCAANANAAGATANCCATCCTGCTTCATCCTNTGGCGNAGNGCTTGNCCATNTTCAAGGATGTCATTTGATGAGCGCAATTCACCAAACTTTTCCGGTTNGGTATCAAATTCAAAACCACAAGAAGACCATCTTTCCATATTTTCCATAATAGATTGTCCTTAAAGTTTANTCAAGTTCTGAAAGATTAACNGGCCTATTTTCCTGAGCAGAGAGATCAGCAGCAAAAACGACACGGTGTGTTTCGAAAGCAGTATTGAAGTCGGTTAACGGCATAGGTTCCCCACTCTCAATACTGTCAATAAACGCTTGAAACTGTGGCTCGTAAGGATGGTCACTAACGTCACCGGAATCAATCAACGATGTTTCAAGTGTTGACCATTTGTCTTTGTTCATTCCCTTCAGTTTCTCAGAGTAAATACGGTTATCTAACAGACTACCAGCACTGCCAACGAGGTGAACGTGGAAATAATAAGGTTGGAGACAATCTACACATGATGTCACTTTCGCTATACGTTCCGATCCCTCGAACTTGAGAATAGTGACGCTGGTAGTTTTATATTCATAAGGATCAAAATGTTGACTTCTCGATTTTGTTTGATAGCTAGTTACTTCTTCTACCTTTCCATCCATGAAAAACAACATAGCATCGAGAGCATGGCAACCGGCGGTCAGCAAGCTAGATCCGCCGAAATCTTTCTTAACATTCCAATCGTATTGACCATACCACGGACCGATACCATGATAATAGTCCACTTCGGCGTAGTGTAGGTCTCCAAGCAACCCTTCATCTACCAGAGATCGAATCAAAGTGAAGTGTTTACTAAATCGGCATTCAAAACATACACAAACGCTGACCCCGTTTAGGCTCACCGCGGATTGAATCCGCTTCGCGCTTTCATAATCTATGCTGATTGGTTTTTCAATAATTAAATGTTTTCCTGCCTCTGCTGCTGCAACTGCTTGGTCAGGATGAAACGGATGTGGTGTACATATGTCAATGATGTCGATATCTGGATCGGCAATGAATTGATCGTAATTTGTATAGGGCTTCAATGGAATACCATATTGTTCTTCCAAATCGCTTGGATTATGTTCACGACGTGAACAAATCGCGGTAACATTAGCACCCTTTACTGCCCCAAATGTGTCAATATGTGCTCCCGCAACCCATCCAAGTCCAACAATTCCAACATTTAAATCACTCATAACTTTCCTCTTCTTCAAGTTTAGGTTTTAATTCTTCTTCACGCAAATTTAGTGCACTGGTGTTGATTCTTGCCAGTCCATTTGAAGTACCGATCCAAGCGACACTATCACCAAGTTCTATTGAATTTATAATCGGATTCCCTATCCGGTCTTCCGGATAAGAAATAAGATCCCATTCCCCAGTATCGCGAGTGTTTTTGTAAACACCATCGTTGGTTGCCAACCACACTTCATCTTCTGTGACAGCAATGTGAATATTCTCGGGTCGAACGAGACTATCCAAATCTCCTCTCACAACTTCCTCTGAGAAGCTGCTCAAGCTGTCAAGATCACACCCAGTATAACCACTGATTTCCTCGGATTGATTGTACCAAGTGAAGAAAAGCTGACTGCCAATGGTATCAAAACTGACAATCGAGTTGCCCACAATCGAATCAAGTCCTTCTAAGTCACCATAAGATCTCCAATAATTGAATTCTCGGTCATAGAAGGCAACACCGCTTTTTGAGGTGCCAATCCAAACGGTTCTCGGAGTGACCTCTAATGCCACGATATCGTCAGCTGGCAATTCATCAACCTCACGGTTAAATATGCGCCATCCATCGGCAGATCTACTATATTGGGCAACGCCAGAGAAAGTTCCCATCCAGACTTCACTGCCAAAAATTTTTATATCATATACTAGTTTATGTGGTAACCCATGATCTTGTGTATAATTCTCGATACTACCGGTTGCTTTGTTATAGCGTATAACACCATGGTTCATAGTGCCAATCCATAGCTCGTCTTCGTCAGCTGCCAAAGATTGAATATTCAAAGGAGAACCTTCAAACATCTCTTCAAGCTGAGTGGTAATTTCTGTTTTAATTTCCCAAAAAGCTAAACTGGTATCCGCCTCAGTCAGTCCCTTGGATGTTCCAATCCATATCGTCGTACCATCGACAGCTATCGCTTTTACTTTGTTGCTTGGTAAGCCATCAGAAACTCGATAAATCATCCAAGCACTACTATCACGCATCTGGCGAATTTCCTGTTGTAATTTNAGGTCTTGAGTCATTTCGATTGCAGTCGTNAAATCCGTGATTGCTTCACCATTCTGGTGNAGTTTCAAAAAAGCCCTTCCGCGCATAGTATAGGCATAGGGAAGCCATTGACTCGTTGTGTAAGTAAGAATGAAGTTGGTCAAAGTCGATATTGCCAGCTCATNTTGGTTAGTTTCTACTTGCAACTTTCCAATCAAGTACTGAGCTTTTTCGTAGTCTCCATTTTCTGGAAACTTCTCTGTTACCTGCATTAATAATTCNAGAGCTTGATCAAATGCTTCTACGTTTTCTGTTAACAGGAATGCAGCTTGATAGCCGGCATATGCGCATTGCTCATGTTCAGGATAATTTTCAAATAACAGGATATAGCTTTCTGCAGCTTTCACAAATTCATCCTTTGAAAGATAAGCGGTCGCAGATAGAATAAATTGTTCTGATAGATCATACGACGGATCAACCGCTGCTGCTAATCCGAAGTATTTNATGGCATTGTCCGTTTCACCATCTTCCTGAAAAAGCTCTGCCAGTTGGTAATAGGCTTTTGCATTCTGAGGAGACTCTTGAATTGATAATTCAAAGAGTCTTCTAGCTTGATTCCGAAGCCCTAGCTTTAAAAGATCTTCAGCATTTTTCAGGTATTTTTCCGATATGGTATTCGAAGTAATTGAAATACTGCTTATCTCATCCAAGGAAACCGACATTTCCTGCCCATTGAAATCAATCTTAATGATGCGATTATCGGCATTTAACCAACGTCCAGTGATCCGATCCCCATTTCTTAAATAAATTGAAACAGGAGTTTCTCCATAACTGATANTTNCAAAGAAAANGGNAAATGATACTGTTAAAACTATTACATTTTTTTTAAGAGCGTCGCTTAGCAAAATCATCTATGTCTACTTTTCGATTAGATGTTGTGTTAAATTTCATCGGAGATAACCTTAATTTGCCCCCCCGATGCGACTGAAGACTTTGTAGGGTCATACATAGCGTCGGCCGCAATAGGAGGCAAGGTAAATTCACCTTGGGTAATGGCACGAAGCGCATAGTAAAATTTGATTTCGGTTCCACGTTTAAAGTTGCCGTAGAAAACAAGCCGATCGTCACGAATATCCATATAGTCAGGCTTGAACTGTTGATCGGTAATCCACGGAATTCCAGCCCGAGACTCAATTCGTGGGTTTTCAATCTCAAATCCCGCCGGAAGCATATCAACAATAGCTACATTTTCTAAATCTATATTTAATGACTTAATTTTCACTTCTGCCACAATCATTGATCCATGTTTGAAAATATTACCCATAATCGGTTCTCCGTTATCCTTGAGGTAACGACGCCGAACCATGAAATCCTGATCAAATTCCTTAATCACTGATCCGGTTGGAATTCCGGAGGTTGTCCAATAATAATAACAACTTCCATCGCCTTCAAGCTCTATCTGGACCTCCGACCCAAGCCAAGCTTCATTGGTATAATAGGTATCATTAGCATCAAAATCCGCTATATGTTTTCCCCCAACAATAATTTTTCCAGTGTAATTGTCATTAACCATCTTTCTCAACATTCTGCCTAAAGCAAGAAATGCAAAGGCATTTTCCTGTGTTGTGTGCCACCGGTTATGTTTGCTAGCTGCATCACTGAGCCTTTCAACCAGTTGCATAGCCATTGGATGGTTTTCGTTTAGGTCAACTAGTATACCAAGCATAATTGCTTGAGTACGTGTTTGCGAGTAGAAATTCCCACCAGATCCACGGTTTTCGTCGGCCTGAGTTAAGATGTTAGGAGGGATCATATTCAGGGCAGTATTCATTTCACCAGACGCACCAAATGCACCTGCTAAGTGAAACCACCCTGAATCACTCAACGTATTTCGCTGGTTGTTTTTCAAATAGTTCATTGTCGCCTTTTCAGGATACCCAGTCAACGCCAAAACATAACAGGCATAAGCAATACGGTCGTTTCCACGAAAATCTTGCCCNGCTTGTCTCGCTTGAAATTGGAGTCCACTGATCATGTGATCATAAACACGGTCGGAAACTTGGTAGCCGACCTTACGCGCTTCAACCAAAAAATGTGCTGCGTAAATACTCGACCAGTGATTAGAGGAACTTCCGCCAGGCCAATAAGCAAAGAGACCATTATACAAAACCATGGACTCTATTTTTCGGATACCTTCAACGATATAATAATCAGCATCATTCTTGATAAAAAGTTTTTGATCAACTACCTTTGCCAAATCNTTGAAATACAGCAACGGAAAAACCTTAGAGGTAGTTTGCTCCAAGCAGCCATGCGGNTAAGTCAACAAGTACGANAAACCACCAGANAATTTGGTTGCGGGGAATGGTGAAAGCATCAGTTCAACATCTGCCGTATTTTCAAGAAAGTTTGAAGGGAATATAAAACTTGCGGATTTGTTACTCGTCGCAACACCCGATCCACTCTGAGTAACTAAAGGTGCGGCAGGACGTAAGGGTAAACTNGTTACCACCTGAGTTGGTTTAAGGTTTATAGCAGATGTGCTACTACTCCGCGCTGACAACGTAAACTCAATTCTACCTATAGTATTATANGCTTTGGCTTCAAAGAATACCTGATCTTCCTGGTTCTTATCTAAAGTGACAGTTTGAAGTGCTGAGCCACTAATCTCAACAAAACCTTCTTTAATCAGTGAAACTTCAATATCCGCTTTTTGACCAGTACCATTGAAAACGCGGACAGGAATCCGGAACCGATCACCCGCNGCGACAAAACGCGGAAAAGTTGGTGTCAATACAATTGGATCCCTAACNGTAACCATTTCTGAATCAGAACCAAACNGGTTGTTTGAGAACGTAACTGCCATGATTCGTAAACTTCCGTTAAACTGNGGNACACTAAATNTAACTGATCCTTTGCCAAATTGATCCGTGTCAATAAGCCCTGACCANAGTGCAACTGGTTTTACTCGACTAACACTGACAGTACTGAGTCGACGTTTGTGTCTAGCATCCACACCATCACCACCAGTACTTGACTTCCCTTTGGTAAGTTCAACCTTCGGCAGAATTGCTGAATACAAGTCATGTGACTGAATACCAAGTCCACGTTGCCGAAAGAAATGCTGGTGTGCATCTGGTGTTTTAAAGTTAGTGAGCTGTAAAATCCCTTCATCAACTGCAGCAACAGTCAAATGACTTTTTCCGGATTCACCTGTTACTTGGTAATCAATTATTAATTCAGTGTTCGGACGGACCAGTTTTGGGGTCTTAAGATCTAATTGCAAACGATTTCTATGAGCATCTATTTTAATTGGAATTATACCGAAGGCACGTGCGGGCGCATGCCTTTCAAGCGATTGGGCTGAACGAATCAAGCTGGCAGAAACATAAGCGTTCGGTTTGAACTCTGTGGTGATGGGGATATCGATCACTCCTGTATTTTCCTTCATCATAATTGTATGNTGGCTTAATACTCGGTCACGCTCAACAGTNAGGAAAAGCTTGCCTGAAAANGGAGCTTTNATTTGAACTTTAGCTACATCACCAGGTAGGTAGGATGGTTGGTCTAGATTTAGATCTAGTCGACTTGGGTTGTCCATCGCCCACGGGACATATCCCCAACCAGAGGCGTAAAANCTAATTGAACTAGATGCACCNGATTCAGNGTCACGAAACTCAATTCGGTACTCTCCCCACTCTTTTGGAATGAACGCAAANCTTCTGACCTCAACTCCTGANTTCATTTGATGNGCAGAGATCTCAATCTCNTCTTTCTCCGANATGTAGCGATGCCGNCCCTGATTGTCTCGGCGTAAGATAGAATTCCAGTACAATTGATAGACAATTACGTCCAAATCCCGATTGGGCGCAACCTCTCCACTTTGATCCACGCTAACAAACTCAAATAGCGCCTCTTCATTAATTTTTGCATAACCNGTACCCATCAGTCCCCGAACACCAATATAGTGNGGGTAAGGATGAATTTTTATTCGTTTGTATGCACTTACTGATCGTGCNCCAGGNTCGCTTACAGTTGCGGACAGAATTCCCTTCAACATCGANGGGGCCTTCATTTGCGGNGGNAAACTAAGTAAAAAGGTGGTTTGNCCGCTNTCATCAAGTTTCAACTCACCGAGATCAAGCCGCTGGCTTTTGAATTCAATTGAGCTGTTAGTGAACACAAACGATTTAAATTTCTCTGCTACAAAAACATCAGTTTCCAGATCGCAGGTGGCAATTGTTTTCATGCCCGCGGATGGTGGACCAAACAAATTTGTACTCTCGACCTCAACTCTAACTTCATTTCCAAGTTGATAGGCTTTCTTTGGTGTGCCAATTTTAACTTTTATTCGATCGGGCATAAATTCTTCAACCCGGAAGACTAACCGACCTGCTTCCTGACCAGCAACTAGAAGTTTAGCCATATAGCCACCAGTCTCTACGTAATGTGGTAAGTTAAGGTTTAGCTCAATAGCTCCCTGTGTGTTAGTGTGGGACTGAAACTCACCAAAGATTTTTTGTTTAGGATTTAGAACTTGCATCACAACTGGAATTGAGGGTGGCGGCATGTTTTTTCCGTTACGCACAATCGCTACCAGATTTGCCTGCTCACCAGGACGATATATACCGCGATCCGAGTAGATGAAAGCATCATATCCCTGATGTAGGTATGGAGATCCTTTGACCTCGAAATCGGTAGTGGAAATCAGTGTTTTGTTAAACTGAAGAAAGCTAAAATCCTCGCCTTTCTCCGCACTGATCATGAATGGTTGAAACCCATCAGTTGGCTTCTCAATCGTGTCGAATTTGATGAACCCATTTTCATTCGTTTTTCCGGAAAGTAAGGTTTGGTTATTGTCGCTTATCAGTTGGATTTTAGTGTTGGGTACAGGTTTAAGCGAAGCTAGTGAATTAACCCAAACTAACAATTCTTTGTCCGTTCGTTTAGCAATAATTCCAAGATCCGTGATTAGTATCCACTGGTGGGCTCTCCGCCATCCATGATCAACTTCGCGTGAGATTATCTTGAAGATTCCAATTCGATCACTATCAAGATAGTCTTTCAGAGATATGGGAGTGATTACCTCATCATTTTTGACTTTCTGGACATTAATCACCTCGTTATGTATCTGTTTCCCTAGACTTTTAGTCCAACTTGACCAACTTTGTGCACTTGCTAAGTAATTAATATTATTGACAAAAATTTTTTCAATTTCAATTTTCACCTTATCAATATTTATCGTTGCCAGACCAACATTTAAGTCTCCCCCGCGAGGCAGATAAACGCCTTCGCCAACAAAACGTAAACTGGGTTCTAAATCAGGGATAGTTACACGATTCGTAAAATCGCGCTTTAATAGAGACTCATCAATAGAAGACAATCCGCTCCGAATGGCTANAGTGTAATTATTGCCAGGCATAAAATCACTACTTTCAATTCTTAGTGAATTATAATCGCTGAGAATTTGATACTCGATTTTTGGCTCTATCGAGAAAAATTGCTGTAGCATGTCTGAAGCGATTTCCGAACTAAATCTCAACCGGATATAGTGACCGGATCCACTCGATTGAACACCAATGCTCTCAACGACTAAGTTGCCAGCTCCTCTTAACACAATTGAGTCACTATATTTGTGATGTAATCCAAGTTGCGCACCAATTGGTTTCAGGCCTTTACCAATTCCTAGCGTGATTGTTTGATCTTTGCCAAGTCTCTGAATCTCGTCTGTTTCAAACTCTACGGTGGAGCGAACTCCTGCTGATTTAACCCGGTATAGAAGTTTGGTACTGGCTAGATGCAGAGAAAGATGCTTTTTAAGTTGGTCTATATCAATTGGATAGTTAAACATAATGCGACCAGCAACCTTGTACTCTTTTCTGTTAGAATCATAAGCAAAATTGAGATCCGACTTTTGAATCCTAAATCGCTCAGTAGAAAATTTAAAACTTCGTTGGCCTGTCAATACGTAATTGGTTGAATTTACAGCTTCAGCTAGAATCTCAGCTGTAAATTCTGTTGAAGGTGCAAGAGGATTATCCGGAAGAAATTGAAGTTGATTGTTAGATATCCAGTTATATTGACCTCGGATTGCTGGAGAGAGCTCAATTGGAGGAATTTCAGAACGCTTCTCAACTAAAAGACCATCAGCAATCGGTTGCGAAAATTTGACAGTGACTACAGAAGTTCTGGAGGTTGGACCTAGAGGCGAAAAAGAATCGACAACGAATTTTGTAACGTCAGCTTTCTTTGATTGAGTTCCACTTTCATCTTGTGCTATGGCAATAATCTTGTCACGATCTCTCAACCGATTTTCTCGTACAATGTAGGTAGCACCTACAACAATAACGCACGACAGAAAAACAATAATCCCTAACAGGAACTTTGGCCTGAACAATATATTTTGGGGTGCTGTTTGGGGTACTGAAGGATTATTATCCTGAACGTCGGGGGTATCTTCTGAACTCATACAAAAAATCTCAACAATGTAGAATTAGAACAATATTAAGTGACAAACCAAAATACAGTTTATCATGGGAATCCCTTGGATTTCAAGCGTCATCATTCAGGTTGAAAAAAACAGAAAAAAACACTACAATACTAAATTGTTAACTGTCGGTGAGGGTAGATTTAAGTGGAGATTGATTGCTACTCTTAAACGAAAAAGGTTTTTTAATTATAAGTCTATTGAGGCTGCAGAATCCTTGATTCCTTGCCGAAGTGCGTTGAGGCGCGAGCCAAGTGATTTCTCAAGTTGTGTTAGATGTAGCATCCAAGAGTTTTTCGAATCACCCTCATCAGCCCCAAACTCATCTGTAATTGACAATCGCAGGAACTTTAAACGTTCCTTTTGTAATAACTTCAACTGGTCATCGTATTCTTCAATCCCAGCCTGAAGTAAGGCGACAAGTTCCCGAATCTTCTCCAAAATTGAGTTGCCTCAGTTTAATTTCGCAAGTTGAGCGTTTGTGCTAGGTAGGTAAAGCTTAGGAAAGTATGCTAGAAAATGGTGGAGAATACCGGACTTGAACCGGTGACCTCTTGCATGCCATGCAAGCGCTCTCCCAACTGAGCTAATCCCCCACGTTTGGAAAATGGATTCTAGCACATATCTGAGTAAGTATGCAAGAAAAAAGTATAACAATTTTAGGAATTGACACCTCAACTGCTATTGGTAGTGTTGGCTTGCTGGTAAACCAAGAACTCATTGCTGAACATACCCTAGATGTCACACAAACTCACTCTTCTCGGCTGATGCCAGTCATCAAGACTGTTTTGGAATGGGGTGGCCTAAACATCAGAGACATTGATGCCTTTGCTGTTGCTACTGGACCTGGTTCATTCACAGGTATCCGTATCGCAGTAGCAACAGCAAAGTCGATATGTTATGCCGTAAAAAAACCAATTCTTGCCATATCGACACTTGAAGCGATCGCTTATAATTTACGGTATGCTAATCAGTTAATATGCCCCATCTTGGATGCGCGTCGGGATCAGGTATACACTGCCATCTTCCAAGGTGGGAGAAATCTTATACGTCGAACGGAAGATCTTTGTGTTCCGCTTGCTGAGATCTTAAATCGTCTGGATGATATTGGAGATAATCCAGTCGTTTTTACTGGAGATGGTCTCCATCGTTACAGTGAAGATATTCGCAGACGGTTAAACGAACCTGTTTTGGTTACCTCAACCTTTCACGTCCCGCGCGGTATAAATATCGCATATCTAGGTGCCGAACGTTTTCGGTCTAAGCATGTTGATGATTACTTCTCAATTACACCGAATTATGTCAGATCAGGAAATCCCTAAATGATGTCAGTTGTATTTAAGAATACATCGGCTTTGCTAGTTTCCCACACCATTGGAAGGTTGCTTTCTCTCCTGTTAACAGTTTTGATCTTACCCAACTATTTTACCGAACAACAAATTGGAAGTTATTTACTAGCTATGTTTGTTACCAGTCTAATTGCTAGTATCACTGAACTTGGTATGCAAGCTCCTTTGATACGTGAAATGACCTTGCATCTCAAAGCGTCGCGCCATTTTCTGGGCAATACTTTGATTATCCGAATTCTACTTTCAATTATGGCATTTATTTTGATGGTTGTAACCAGCAAAATATTGGGATATTCAGCCGAAACCATGACGTTGATTAAACTCCTTGGCTTGGCTGAACTGGTTAACGGAATTGCGCAACTTTTCCGTTGTGTCTTCCGAGCTTTCGAAAAGATGCATTATGAGGCATTTACAGTCATCGCTGAACGTGTCATGNCCACNGTAGTTGGTAGTGGCCTNATCATTTTGGGTGTAGATCTAAAGGACTTCTGCGTGATTGTGCTGATAGCAGGCTTTGTCAACCTGGTTTTAAGTGTTAGTCTAGTCCGNGCGCGTTTCACTAAACTAGCGTTCAACTTCGACCTCGNAATCTGGCGNNTGATTTTAGTGCAGGCATTGCCCTTTGCCATTGGCAATATCTTTAANCTAATCTATTTCCGAATTGACATGGTGATGCTATCTAAATTNAGTGTTGATGGTGAACTTGCCAACGCATGGTATGGGCTAGCTTTTACCATTGTTAATGCNTTNACAATTNTACCAGGTGCCTTTATGGGAGCTATGTTTCCCATGATGTCCCGTGAATTTGAGGAGGGAACAGTCGCTTTTCGCCGAAGCTATACCAATGCAGTCCGTGCAATGCTTT
>NZUQ01000149.1 GCA_002697225.1 Candidatus Poribacteria bacterium | reverse complement strand
TCATTGTAGCTCCGCTGGGCCTTACCCATGTACTAGCTTCTTCTGGCCAAGCAAGACCTAAATGTCCTGTAGTATGATGATCTATGTTATGGTGAATAACCCAAGTATTATATGTTACTCCTGTTGTACTGGCATAAAATATTCCAATTAGGTAATTCAGAGATTTATGCTTGAATGGTGAAACATGTTGATGATGATGATTAAATGCACATAAAAACCCTTTGATAAAAGGTATAGAAAAAATTGTCCAGATTAAGGGAATATACCATCGTTCTAACCGATAGGTATAGAGCATATAACAATCAACAAAAAATGTTGCTCCCAATATACATAATGGCAATAAGTCAGTTTTGTATTTAACTGATGTCATCTATAAAAAATGTTTCCCTATTTAATCATGTTTGAAAGACTTAGAGGTGAAATCCACATTACTAACTCATGTGACTGATCCTAGCTTAAAGAAAAAACTTTGTATATATTCTGTTAATTANGTATGTCAATTAATAAGGGGCATTGNTTTTTTACTTTATAATTTGGTAGATAATGAAGTTGATGGTATGGAGTTTATTTTGAAAAATATCGTCGATCATTCTTCAGGATTTATGTTGGGTTTACGGATGAATAATAAAGATTGAGTTAGGTGAAGGGAGTAATCTCGAATTGAGATTTCATACTTTCGATCTATCAGATACGTGACTAGATGCTTAAAGCTCAAAAATAGTAACTCCTAGAATTTAGCACGTAAGTTNCAGTTTATCTTCAACCATGATTCTATACAATCATGGTTGAAGATAAACTGAAAGAAAAAACAAAATCGACCTCGGTTTATGTTTCCAAGGTCGATTGTAGTGTTTGGATTTCCTTAAATGCTGGAGTTTTTACCTGTTTCCCCTTATTAACTAACTGGCTAACCTTGCGTTCTCTGAATATTCAGCTTTGCTTCCCGAAATTAAAATTACTTTTAGATAAGTAAATNAGGATCAAAGTTGAGTTCACGATGAAAGTTCTATAAGATCCCCTTATCAACTGAAACAAGTAACTGATATTCCTTTAGTATTTATATCTGATGTGTAACTTGGGTCTAATCCCACATCGGNTTGTATTAGTATTGATGAGACGAATTGAAGGAACTCCCAATTATACGGGAATTGCATCAATATGTCGAGCTAATTTGATGTTTATGCATTAACTTATAGAAATTGTAAAGTCAAAAAGAACTGTAAACACTGTCTGCAGGGAATTTTCACTGTTTTAAGCCTGATGAATAGAATCATGTGGATCTATGTCGCAGTCATAATTATTGCAGGAGATCTGTTAAATTAGCATTTTATAAATATTATACTTAAAGATCTCGGGTAGTAGCAGGGCGAACTAAGACTAGAATATTATATCAAAATTAATATCGAAAAAAGTGAGGGAATCATGAGAATAGCTGTATTTGGAGCCGCGGGATGGTTGGGGCGGGCGATTCTGTCCAATCTAGCCGGTCTGCACGAAGTCCGAGCGCTTGACCTGTCCCCTGAAGTTTGGGAACATGGAAACAATTTGGATGGTGAATGGGACGGAGGAGAGAAAGTATATGGAAATATAGCAGATTTCAGGTTTGTCGATCAAGCCATTAAAGGTATGGATGCTGTAATTCATGCTGCGGTCTATGCTTCTCACGCACTGGGTGCTTACGGAGTTGATGATGATTTACCCTATCTGGTGAATCTGAAGGGATTACGAAATGTGTTGGAATCGTCTCGACAGCGCAACCTTAGGCGGATAGTACATATTGGGTCCTGTCAGGTAGTGCATCCTGACGGGGTGTTTTTTGACGCAGAGATAAGAAGACCTGATGGGAGTCTCTATGCTATCACCAAGCGTCTCCAAGAGGAGATGTGTCGTCAGTACCACGATGCATTCGAACTTCCTATTATCGTCTTAAGGCCATGCTCGATTGTTGATAGCAGGTTGGGAATTGGCAAATCTCGTAACACGTTGGGAAAAGGAGGAACTCAATGGGATGTTAGTTGGGTCTGTCGGCATGATCTGGCTGAGGCTTGTCGGCTGAGCGCGGAAAATCAGGATATTGGGTTCGAAATTCTTCATACTGTTGGTACTTTGGAGGCAGAGGCAACCTGTAATGTCCGGAAATCCCGTGAACTTCTTGGGCTAGAATATCGGGGTAACCTTGCCCAATACGGTTAATAATATTGTTGTTAATACCTTTTTGTAGGCAGAAATCATTTTATTTGCTTTCTGCTTTCTGCTTTCTCATTTTTGAGAATCGATAGATTAAAGACAGCTGAGGTTGTCACTATGAGAGGAAAAAAACTGGTTCAATTAGAGGAAACTCATCGTCCAACCCGGCAAGATTGTACAATTATCTTGTTTGGAAAAATTTGGAATTATGCTACACTAAAGGGGGAATTTTTGGATCAAAGAAGGAGCGAAAGAAACAAAATGGATTTTTCAATACAATCATTGTTACTGTTGTTGATACTTAGCTTCACAATCAATCTTCAGGCAGCACATCATCAAGCTCAAAAAGAGGATTGGGGAGTCGTCGACGACCAAGTAGTTTCCCTCTACATCCTGAAGAATAAGAATGGGGTAACAGCCAAGATTACCAATTATGGGGCATTGCTAACCACTTTATATTTGCCTGACCGAGACGGAAAACTGTCCGATGTGGTGCTTGGGTTTGATAATTTGCAGGGCTATCTCGATGGTCACCCTTACTTTGGTTGCACTGTTGGTCGCGTTGCCAATCGGATTGCCAATGGTAAGTTTACATTGGATGGTCAGGAATATGCTTTAGTGACTAATAATGCTCCTAACCATTTGCATGGTGGTGATCAAGGTTTTGATAAAAAAGTCTGGACAGTTGTGGCGGCTGATAGTCAATTGATTAAGATGGTTTACACCAGTCCTGATGGTGANGAAGGCTATCCTGGACAATTAACGGTTACTGTTGTTTATTCTCTTTCCGATGATAATGCCTTACAAATAGAGATGTCTGCTACTACAGATGCAACGACGATTGTTAATCTGGTCAATCACTCCTACTGGAATTTAGCAGGTCACAATTCGGGTGATATTCTTAGCCATGAACTGATGCTGAATGCACTGGCCTATACACCAGTCGATTCAACCTTTATTCCCACTGGCACAATTGATTCGGTCAGAGAAACACCATTCGACTTTACCAAAACCAAATCAATCGGATCGGATATCGGAAAACTTACTGGTGATGGACAAGATGATCCGGGTGGATACGATATCAACTTTGTTCTAGACGGCAAGTTAGGTGAAATGAAATTGGCAGCCAGAGTAAAAGATCCCAAGTCTGGTCGAGTAATGGAGATTCATACCACGGATCCTGGTGTTCAGTTTTATACTGGTAACTTTCTGGATGGAACTGTCAAAGGAAAAGCTGAATCCATTTACGGGAAGCACGCCGCCTTCTGCTTAGAAACTCAGAAGTATCCTGACTCGATCAACCAAGAAGGAACTGAAGGGTGGCATTCTATTATTCTCCATCCAGGTGAAACCTACAACCATATTGATCTATACAAATTTTTTAGAACTGAGTAAACATTCAAGATTATTGGTACCGTAAATAATAATGCGAGTAAGCAAGTTCCAAATAGCCGTTTTTTTGACAGCTATTTCACTGATGATCTGGTTGGCAGTACCTATGTTTTGGGCTGAAACAGCCTATTGGGCATATCAACCTGTCACTGTTCCAGACGTACCTCCCGTAAAGAACCAAGGATGGGTCGAAAACCCAATTGATACTTTTATTCTGAATCAGTTAGAAGAGAAAGGGCTGTTACCTGCCACACAAGCAACAAAACGCGCCTTGATTCGGCGCGCTTATTATGATTTGATTGGTTTGCCCCCATCACCAGCAGAAGTTGTATCATTTGTTAATGATACAGATCCAATGTCTTACTCTAGGTTGCTTGACAGATTGCTTGCCTCTGAACAGTATGGCATCAAATGGGGCCGGCACTGGTTGGACTTGGTACGGTACGCAGAAACCAACGGCTATGAGCGCGACGGCAATAAGGCTTATGCTTGGCGGTATCGGGATTATGTCATTGATGCTTTTAATAAAGATAAGCCCTATGATCAGTTTATTCGTGAGCAACTGGCGGGGGATTTGTTAGACGAAGTGACGCCGGAGACTATCATCGCCACCGGCTTCTATCGACTTGGAATATGGGATGATGAACCTGCTGACCGCCAATTGGCCCGCTACGACTATCTGGATGATATTGTTTCGACGGCGGGGCAAGTGATGCTAGGGATATCGATGGGATGTGTGCGGTGTCACGATCACAAAGCTGATCCCATTTCCATCAAAGACTATTATAGCTTTTTGGCCTTTTTTAATGATATCACACCGCATAGTAACAATCCTCTGGTGGATATCGGTACGACAGCCCAAAAGCAAGAACACCAAACTAAAGTCGATCAGAAAAAATTGGCAGAAGAAAAGTTGCAAGACCAGATCTTTAAATTGGAAGAGAAACTAAAAGCAACGTTGCTAGAGGCCACAAACCAAACACCCGATCATTCGGATACAGATCTTGTCGATCTAACCTACCGCTTTTACCGAGATACATGGGATCAGTTGCCAGATGATTTCGATCAACTCCGAGAAGAAACAGAAGGCCAGATAGTTTCTAACCGGTTCACACTCCGACCTGCTAGCCGAAACAAATCTATTGGTTTGGTCTTTGAAGGNAAGTTGCGTGTGCCTGCAGATGATGATTACACTTTTTACATAAATAGCATTGGCGGATCACGTCTNTGGATTAATGGTCAGAAGGTGACGGAGTTGGTGAAGGCCAAAGGAGGATATCATCAAGGGACTGTTGCATTAATGGCTGGTTATCNACCAATCCGGCTGGAGTATTTCAACCAAAACGCAGATTTTCCCAGTTTACAGGTCTACTGGTCATTATCTGGAGAAAGAGGTCAAAGGCGCCATCTCTCGGATGCGGTTACTATTCTGTCCGATTCCCGATCAACTGGGCAAACCTGGTCTTATACATTTGAGCCGCCAATTGAAGATTGGATGAAACTCGACTTTGATGATAGTGAATGGGAAACAGGCATTGGTGGGTTTGGCGCACATGGAACACCCGGTGCGGTAGTACGAACAGTTTGGAGCACACCGCAGATCTGGTTACGTAAAACGTTCGAGTTGGATCATATTCCGACTCGAGTGGGTTTAAATCTCCATCACGATGAAGATGTACAAATCTTTATTAATGGGACACGNGTTACTAATCGACGGGGTTATTTGACTAGCTATCGAACAGTTGACTTGAAAAAATCTGCCTTGAAAATCGGGCAAAATGTGATTGCCGTTAATTGTATACAAACGGGTGGTGGTCAGTATATTGATGTTGGAATTGTAGCCAATCCAGTGGTAACTGATATCGATGAGCTACTGAAACAACACACTGACCAGATTGGGGCTTCACCAGATCTACAAGTTCAGGTTGAACAACACCAGAAGCTGAAAAAAGAGCGAGATGATAGTCGTAAAAAAAAGATTCCCTATTCATACATGGCATTGGCTGTTCAAGACGTTGGCACCTCGCAAGCTTATATTTTGCAACGCGGAAATCCGAGATTGCAAGGTGATCCTGTTGAACCGAGTTTCCCCAGAGTTTTACGACATTCCGCATCACATCTAAAACTGCCGCTGGAAGAAGACCAGAGCAAAACCAAGCGACGCGTGGTAGCGGAATGGATCGCTAGCCCAGAGAATCCGATGACCGCACGAGTGATGGTCAATCGGATTTGGCAACACCATTTTAGTCGTGGGATTGTTAGGTCNAGTAACGATTTTGGTAAGTTTGGAACTCAAGCAACACATTCGAAATTACTGGATTGGCTGGCACACGAGTTTGTCAGTAATCAATGGCGAATCAAATCCTTGCATAAGANGATTATGATGTCCAATACTTACCAAATGTCTGCCCAAGNCAATGAAGANGCCTTAGTTGTAGATCCACTCAATAATCTATTTTGGCGGTTCGATATGCGTCGGTTGACCGCCGAAGAGATTCGGGATTCGATTCTATCAGCTTCCGGTAATTTGAACAGGAAACTAGGCGGACCAAGTGTCTTTCCTGAATTGCCAGAAGAGGTTTTAGCCACTTCTTCTCAACCCACGCGCGTTTGGGGAAAGTCTCCACCAGAAGAAGCCAATCGACGTAGTGTTTATATCAAAGTTAAGCGGTCTTTATTAGTTCCGATCCTCAACCAATTTGACATGGCTAATACAGATTCTACTTGTGCCGTCCGATTTATGACGATGGTTCCTACTCAGTCGTTAACAATGTTGAATGGTAAGTTTATTAACCAGCAAGCAATTGTCTTCGCCGAACGAATTCGCCAGCAAGGTGGATCGGACTTAAGCGATCAAATTCAGTTTGGGTTGTGCTTGGTCTTATCTCGTCAACCTAGTACTGAAGAAATCGCATGGGCAACTGAGTTTGTTGAAACGCTGATCAAAAAAGAACAAGTGGATCAAAAGATTGCATTAGACCGATTCGCACTGTTAGCACTTAACCTCAATGAATTTATTTTCCTTGACTAATTTTAACTGATTTCCATGGAACATAAAAATGACAGATCTAAAAAAACAAAATGGCAAAGAAATCGGCCGAAATTTTTGTGGTCGTACCCGACGTGAATTTCTCCATACACTAGGTGGCGGCTTCACTTCACTCGCACTGACGGGTCTGCTCTCTTGGGATGGGTTTTTTAGTAATCAGGCGGTTGCCGCCGATGACGTTATTAGTTACATTAACCCGCTTACTCCTAAGAATTCGCATTTTACACCGAAAGCAAAAAGGGTCATTTTTCTCTTTATGTATGGAGGTCCTAGTCATATAGACACTTTTGACTACAAACCTAAAATGTATGGTCTGGACGGAAAAACTGTCCAGGTCAAGACTAGCGGTCGTGGCGGCAAAAAGAATGAAGGGCGCATTGTTGAGCCTAAGTGGAAGTTCAAACAATATGGAGAATCCGGCCAATGGGTATCTGATCTATTCCCACATATTGCTACTTGTGTTGATGACATTGCCTTTATTAAGTCAATGACTGCTGATTCCCCTCGACATGGATCAGCCATGTTGATGATGAATTCCGGTCATGTTTTGAGTGGTCGCCCATCGTTAGGATCGTGGGTGAACTATGGACTCGGCAGTGTCAATCAGAATTTACCAGGTTACGTTGTCATGCTGGACGAAACAGGTGGTCCAATCAGTGGAGCCAAGAATTGGACCAGTGGCTATATGCCGGCTGCTTATCAAGGTACAGTTTTCAGATCTGCGGGAACCCCAATTTGGGACCTAAACCCTGTTGATAACATGAACCATAAACAACAACGTCATCTCCTCGATACATTACACAAGTTTAATTCTGGGCACTTAGCCGAACGAGTGGATAATAGCGCTTTGTCCGCTCGGATTGCCAACTATGAGTTGGCTTTTAAAATGCAATCCACGGCGCCAGAGGCTGTCAATTTGGATCAAGAACCAGATTACATGAAAGAACTCTACGGATTAGATCAAGAACGAACCGTGAATTTTGGTCGAAAATGCTTATTAGCGAGGAGGCTCGCCGAACGGGGCGTTCGATTCATCCAAGTATATTCTGGCGGTCATCACGGTGATAGTAACTGGGATGCTCACGGCGATTTGGTTGTTAACCACGAACGTCATTGCGGTAATACTGATAAACCGATTGCTGGTTTATTGAAAGATCTCAAACAACGTGGAATGCTGGACGATACGCTAGTGATCTGGGGTGGTGAGTTTGGACGCCAACCCACTGCTGAATATGCTGAAGGAACAGGGCGAGATCACAATGCTCTTGGTTTCACCATGTGGNTGGCTGGTGGCGGTATCAAAAGTGGTATCAGTGTAGGAGAAACNGATGAACTTGGGAGTGCTGCTGTCAAAGACCCCTTCCANGTTAAACACCTTCATGCCACAGTTCTGCACCAACTCGGCTTGAATCCCAATGCTTTGACTTACTTCCACGGTGGGCTGGATCAAAAACTGGTTGGTCCTGAAGGAGCTGAACCGATTCGCCAGATCATTACCTAGCTAAACAAAAAAGAAAAAATGGGAATCTCACTTAACGGTCATGTCGCCCTCGTCACCGGTAGCAGCAAAGGGTTAGGTCGACAAATCGCAATGTGCTTAGGGAAAGCGGGTGCCAAAGTAGTGATGAATTACTACAANAACACGCCTGCNGCTGAAGCTGCTTTCNCCGATTTTGAAGCCGCAGAATGCAAGGGGATCCTGATNCAGGCCGACGTAACCGATGCCAGTCAGATCCAACAGATGGTAGAGTTGACAGAGGAGAAACTGGGTGTCATTGATATTGTTGTCGCAAACGCAACACCGCTTCAACCGCAAAAGCCGATTCAAGATTACGATTGGGACTGCTACCAGTTGATGATCGACTTTTTCATCAAGAGTCCGTTTCTGCTGACCCAATCTACTTTGTCGCAGATGAAAGCGAAAAAATGGGGACGGATTATCAATATTGGGAGCGAAGTTTTTCAGCGTGGGATTGGTAACTTCAGTGCTTATGTGGCAGCTAAAGGTGGTCAAGTAGGTTGGACTCGGAGTATGGCAACAGAACTCGCCCCTTTCGGAATTACAGTNAATATCATTGCNCCAGGCTGGATNCCTNGCGAACGACACCAANATGATCCCCAATCGGTCAAAGAAGCGTATTTGGCGACGGTGCCNATGCAGCGGTGGGGCATCCCCGANGATGTTGCCAATGCAGCACTGTATTTTGCAAGTGAAGAATCNGCTTTCGTGACTGGACAAACATTGTGCGTCAANGGTGGATTGACACCGTGGTAATTTGNCTGCCAAAAAGAAGTTTTTTTATGANCCACANCACNTTTTATCNNATCTTTNTATCCTAGGCANACNCCTGNGGTCATTTCTGATGGTTATTCCTGACANAAACATCNAGAAAACCGAGAAACGTGAAAAACACTCCCCCTTTAACCAAGTAAAAAGGTTCTACAACAGTTACATTGCGGTGTTTTTTTACAGTCGCTGGGCGCCTTCAATATTGATGGTTGGCAGCTAGGGGATCTGCGTTTGATTAATCAGGTAGCTGATTCTGTTCTTCAGTTTGATTTATTTCAATTCTATTGCCCTCTGACAATAGTCCAGCTTCATATGCCTTCATCACTTGGAGTGCGAACTCCAATGAACCTTGTTCCACNGGNTTTNCCNTCAAGATCCGCTCACANAAGTACCACATCTCATGAAAGAATCCCTGCGTAAAAAGCGCCTTATTCTCTAGTGTGGCAAAGCTGTTTTGNGGCTCCCACACCACGGCACCGCTATTAATACCTTCAGGAATATAGTTGGTGGTTATTCCATATTGCGATGGAATACCTCGTTGAAGNATTACACGCAAACAGTTGTCAATGGTCATGTGACAACCNTCACCGAAGAAACTATAATNCTCNGTTGGTTGACNATGCNGTCCGCCATCAGCAAGGTGGAAATTACCGATNACACCGGAAGTAAATTCTAGTACACACACACCGCCACCGCGTTGCCCGCGATGGGTGGTTACGGCTGCAACCTTGCCGCCAACTGCCAGTAGCAATGAGAGCGGATGACAGCCATTCTGCAACCAATTGGTATGGATTCGTTCTTGAAGAATTTTCGCCCCGTTACTTGGGATAGTCATTGGATAAACCGCTAATATGGNTCGCAAAGAACCATAATCTCCTGTTGAAAAAATCTCGATCACTTTTTGTGNCGATGGCATAAAGGCTTTCTTAAAACCAACCACTACCANTTGACTTTTTCGCCGGCGAATCATTTCCTCNACTTCGGATGCACGNATTCCAGGTGGTTTCTCTAACCAGACGTGCAACCCAGCATCAANGGCTTCACACGTTAATTGTGGATTGACACGCGGTGGCACNCAAAGAAAAACAGCGTCAAGTTCCTCTTTTTCATACATCTGGGTTGTATTCTCGTAACATCTCTTCACGCCGTATTGGTCGGCAGTTACGCGAGCACGGTCCATGTCAAGATCACAGATCGCTTTCAATGTAACAGGAAGGAAATTCATGGTTGGTAAAATATTGCGGTAAGCATGTGAGCCTACGCCAACGATTCCAATATTCAGTTTGTTTTCAAATTCTCTTTGGTAACTCATAAATTTAATTGCTGTGATCTGCTGATTCTGGTGGAGGGCATTCAAAGGTAAAATGTTGGTGTGCCGGATAAATTTCGTTTGCTACTATAACTCAAGGCGAAATTGATGTCTCTTCAGTTGGTATAGGGAACTGAAGGTATCCTCCTCTTTCATATCCAAGCTTCGTATCCTTTGAATGACATATGTTGACCAGCAACATATTTGGGTATTGGCTGGTAATCGTTGACACCAGCTGCATCATCTCCCTGAAGCAGAAAGGCGCACGGCCAACTATCAGCTGTAATTCGGGTTGTAACAGGCATATACTGGATAGAACCGCCACGTCGCCACTGACTACTGGTATTCGCTTTAGATCCGTGCAACATTAACGGATGGTGCACGGAAACGTCACCGGGATTGAGCTGCACATCTACAGCTTGACGCTCATTAACCACGGCTGGATCGACTTCTGAATTGAGTAGATTGACTGTGTCCGTTTGTGACCGGTGGTCTATCGGACCTAACCGATGGGAGCCGGGAATAACTCGAACACATCCATTTTCGCAAGTCGATTGCGAAACAGCAAACCAAACGGTGATGACCTCCATTGGTTCTAACCCCCAGTAGTTAGCGTCCTGATGCCAAGAGACTGCCTGNCCGTCTCGGGGTGGTTTAGCGATATAGTCAGCGGCAAAAAAAGCGATGTTTGGTCCGATCAGTGTACTGGCCACATCTAATAGACNTTGATCGCTGATGAAGCGTACCCAGAAAGGGTCCTCAGCTATCAACCAGTGTCCCAATCTTTCGGGACGTAGATCCGGGTGATGTTCTATCAACCAATCGATATGCCGATCCAGTTCACTAACCAAATCAGTGTCCAGTACATCACGAACGATGACAAAACCATCACGGTCATAGGTTTCTTTGATTTCAGTGAGATTGCTTAAGCTGAATTCATTCATCATAGTCCTCTTAATTATTTTAGGTTGAGATGTCTCCGCCTACCCTTTAACACGGTTTTGTGGTGGTAACGGGGCACCAGCCAGTGGCGCATTAACAATGATCCGCGCGTCTTTTCCAACTATATCCATAGCTTGGTTCAGCGCATCATCAAAGCACCTTGTAGCGTATGCAAAACCGTAAGAATAAGCCTGCATTTCTTCCATTTCGGTTACAATCATTGTCCTGCCACGTTCAATCGCCCGGCGATGGCTCCAGGACATACAGGTGCTTCGTGGCTCACCTTCTCGACGGGACAGAATTTGTGCTAGACGTGGGATTGGCAGTTGCATTAGGCGGAAGCGAGCCAACGTGTCAAGATGATGAGCATCTCCTCTCGTTATTGTNGTACCAGTGTTTTCTAGCCAAGCATCAGTTGAGTCGAGGGTCTGTTGCAATGCGCGTGATTCTGACCATTCCAAAAGATCTGGTTGCTCATGAGCAGAGCAAACTAAAATAGTTATGCCGTCCCCGTGTGTGGCTTGTTCAGCCATCTCAATGCTCATATACAGACACCCAAGATTAGGGCTGGCACCTATACCCATAATATAGATATCCGCCGGTTGGATGGGTGTCATTGTGTGTTCTTGGCAATATTCTACTGCCATCGGCCATTCAACACGATGATAACCGGCAAAAACCGTGTTTGCAGTGAAGTCAATTTTCATCTTGAATCCGGCTAAATCGCCCGCATTTTGAACATCTTCTCGTTGGGGATTGCCTGGTCCCCAACCGCAGATGGGGCGATCCATCAAAATATAGGTGTGGTTATGACGAATCGTGTCACGTCCAGCCACCCCCGGCAGAATAATGCCAGCGCCACCATGCCAGCCAAAGAGCGAAGGAGCGCATCCACCAACACCAAGCACATAATCTGCTTCCGCTACTACTTTGTTGACCCAAACTGGTGTCCCCATGGAGGTTGTACCAACAAAAACCAAGTCTTCCTCCCGGTGTGGATGGTGTTCCACATATTTTACCCGATGCAACCACCCATGGCCGAAACGTTGTTTTGCGCCGCCATGGCCATGCATCCCTGGTGCATGGACAACTGTAATTTGTTTGTCCGGCACACCCGCCTCGTTGAACTGAGAAAGCAGATAAGGTCCAATATTGTGTGGTGGTCCCATCTTATCTGCCNTTGTGTCAGTGACCAATAATACCACCTGNGAAGTGGATCGTACCGCGTCCTTGATTGGTGGACAACCCAATGGCTTTTCAAGGGCTTTCTGCACCAATTCCAGTGGTTGTCCTAGAGTTGGCAAATCCCTTGAAGTAATAACTGAGTCGATGTTTTTATTGGGTATACTAAGAGAAAGGGAACCGTTGGTCCAAGAAGTTTGGAACGTTTTCATATCCTCAACTTTAATTGAATGAAATCAGGCAAATGGTCCTTCAATTCGCAGGCATTATTGAAGGGGAGTGGTACGTTTCCAACTGCCATCATCTAGCTGTTGATAAAAAGTGTGACTCGGTACCCGGTTGGGCGTCACCGTCAGCCACATCACCAGAGGATCATCAAAAGATCGAAGCTTGTGTTTCCGTTCGGCTGGTGTCACCACAACATCACCAGGTCTGACACGCACAACCTCTCCTTCCTCGTCGACTTCTCCATGACCTCTAAGAAAAAAGAAGACTTCGTCTGCACCATCATGGCTGTGATAATCGCACTCAGTGTTAGCTGGAAACGTCAGCATGCCACCACGAATCTTCTGTGATTCAGGAAATCGTTCTCCTTTTTCTGTACCGAGCATCACTACCGAAGCAGTTCGGTCCGATCGACTTTTCTCACCGGATATTTCGTTTGGCGCGAGCGCCCAGACAAAAGTCAACTTTTGTTTGCCCGTATTGGTCAACGCATAGGGTGTGGATGCCGGAATGTATGCCTGCATCGGTGCATCAAATGGCTCAATTTGTTGACCGTTGCTGGCAGTAATTTCACCACTTCCTTCTAGGAAAAGATATACCTTATCAGCCGTTGCATGACAGGATTTTTGAAATTCTTGGTTTGGCAATAACATATCCATGGCACACTTGACAGTCGACAAATCAGCAATGACTGTACCGGGTTCAGGTTTGAGACACTCCATAATTTTTCCCTCTTGATCACAATTCCTAGGGGGGCATCTTAGCACAAAGTATCATCAATATCCATATCAAAGCTTCGACCTTGGCAAAACCACACTTTGGTATTGAAAGGACTTTATCTTTACAAGAAGATAGATTTCACATAGAATCTCATTGACAAGAAGGATCTATCGAGACTTGAGTTATAGATTAGAGGAAGAAGAAAATAATGGCGACCAATACGATTTCGTCAATTGAGACACCTTGTGTATTATTAGACAAATCAAGACTGCAAGATAATATTCATCGCATTCAGAAAATTGCTGACGCTCAGCATGTAAATGTTCGTCCGCATATCAAAACTCACAAGTGCCTTGAAATCCTTCAATTGCAGGATGAAGTGGGAGCTGTGGGGATCACCACTTCAAAAACGGATGAAGCATTAACATTTATCAATAACGGGGTTCAATCTGTTACAGTCGCTTATCCTTTAGTCGTTGATTCAAAGTTAGATCGTCTTATAGCGACTTCTAGTTTTCGCCAAGTTGACCTTCGGTTGACACTTGACAGTCCCTACGGCTTGGAGATGATTACCCGAGTAGCGAAAAGGCATGGAAAAAAGATCAACATTTTCTTAAAAATCGATGTTGGTTTGCATCGTTGCGGGGTCGCAGAAGATGATCCGCTTGTCTTAGAACTGGTTAAAGCAATCCAAGAAGAATCTTGCTTAAATTTTGCAGGTTTGTTGTCTCATGCCGGGCATGCATATGGTGCGGCAATTTCCGATCAAGTTCGACAGATTGCCCGAGACGAATATCAAATTTTGAATCGTGTGCAAGAGAAACTTGAAAAAAACCAGATTGAAGTCAAAGAAATCTCCGTTGGATCAACACCGACAATTTTAGTCAGTGAAAACTATGATGGTATCACAGAGATTCGACCAGGAAATTATGTTTTTATGGATCGTACCCCTTTGCGTCTCGGCTTGATTCAACATCAACATATAGCCCTAAGCGTCTTAGCAACGGTGGTTAGCATTAACCCAGAATATTTTATCATTGATGCGGGATCCAAGGTCTTGAGCTCAGATCAAGGTGCACATGGCATTGCTGGTATGGAAGGGTATGGACTTGCCTATCCGGTTGACCAGTTCGATGATCTCAGCCATGAAATGACAGTTCTCAAACTCTCAGAAGAACACGGTTTTGTCGCTCGGCGAAATTTTGATCTGCCAATAGGCTCCATGATTCGTATCAACCCCAATCATTCATGCGCAGTTGCAAATTTGGCAGATTTTTATACCATTGTTAATGACGATCAAATGATTGATAGATGGGAAATTATCGCACGGGGAAAGGTGTACTAGCAGTGATTTACTGAGAAATTGAATTTACTTTTGGGTTCAGTTGATATGGGAGGACAAAAATGGCATTTCGGGTTGGCATTATTGGCTGTGGTCGGATGGCAGATACGATCGAAGATGAGCAGATCTCTAAAAGAAAGACACATTGGTATCGTGGAGGGTTAGTTCTTCCTTATTCCCATGCAGCAGGTTACGCTACCGTTAAAGAAACAGAGGTAGTTGCCGCTTGCGACATTCGTCAAGAACGTTTGAACGAATTCGCTCAACGCTGGAATGTTTCGGCTTGCTATACTAACTATCGCCAAATGATAGAAGAGCAACGTCTTGACATCGTGAGCGTGACTACCCGTCCGGAGCAGCACGCTGAACAGATGATTTTTGCCTCCAATCAGGGAATCAAAGGTGTTTATGCGGAGAAACCTCTTTGTATGACACTTGAAGAGACAGACGCTATCTGTCAGGCTTTTGAGCGCAACGGCACACACTTGGAGTACGGCCCTATTTACCGTCACTGGGCTATCTATGAGCAGGCACGTACCATTGCGGAAAGTGGTGAACTGGGGAAAATNAAGTCAGTNCTNGCCTTTGAAGGTAAAGCGCTTGAAGGACACTTTATCGATTTACTATTGTACCTGCTCGGTGACCCAGAGCCAGTATCTATACAGGGAATGATTTCAGATCTAAGGCCACTGGGTGAGGATGAGACCANATTCACGGATACNCCGCTGTTGTCAGCACAAATTAAATTCGATAATGACACAACGGCATATGTTGCCCAGACTGGTGTGGGTAGAGAGGTCGAATTAGTTTGTAGTGATGGNNCTNTNCGCGTCTGCAANGACGGGGANNCCTTGCAGGTACGTCGCNGNGACACTGTATCAGGTGCTTTTGATATCGTGCCGGTTGAGCCGAGTCAGCAGTGGAGCGGNACGGTGCATAAAATAGAAGATCTGGTGAAGGCAGTCCAAACTGGAAAGCCTGGGCGGAGCAACCTGAGGGTTACGATGATCAGCCAAGAGATAGGGTTCGGTCTTTACGAATCCCATCTAAAAGGTGGAATNAAAGTTGATCCNCCTGTCCCACGTCGAGGNCTTTGGATTTCCAGTTGGTAAATATCAAGACACTATCACCTAGTAAGCAGCAGATTTAAAGTCAATCCCAAAATGGGAGTTAGGTCCTTAGTCAATACGTGGTGCGNGCAAACTTGGACATGGTGTACTCTGGTGTTTTTTCGACAAGGAACATAGGAAATTTGACGTCACCATGCGGGCTATTAACCAACTGGTTTCGAAACTTACGATTGGTGTATCGCTTAATTCGAGATGACGCGCGTGAGATTTCCATAGCGNCATTCAATCGTCTTGTACTTGGTAATTTCTTATTCAGGAGATTAAAATGCGTTCTCTGAAAGTTTTGCTNTTACCTTTAAAAGGGCACTTTCAACCCTGGTGCGATGATGTAATCCAAGCTATAGGAGATAATAGCCATCAANTNTCAGTTTTTGATCCTTCAAAGCCAATTTCAACTCAATTTGATGGTATTGATGTGGTTATTGATCATGGCGGAAGTGTTGGCACACGACGGATGATGGATGCGTCTGTCAACGCCAAGTTGTGGCAAATTTTGGGTACAGGCTTTGATCATTTCGACTTGNAATACATTCGAGGTTTGAAGATTCCGGTGGCCAACTGTCCTGGACAATTCAGCAGTGCGGCTCTGGCTGAAAGTGCGATGATGTTTATACTGATGCTTGCTCGCCGATATCGAAAATCAGCTGACAATTTTGCGTCTGGTGTTTTATATCAACCGCTTGGCTCTGAATTAGCCAANCAAAGTTTGGGGATTATTGGCTTGGGTGCCAGTGGACAAGAATTGGCACGTCGCGCCAAAGCGTTTGGAATGAAGATACTGGTTATTGATGTTCGAGTTATAGAACCGCAAATTCTGGCCGAACTTCAGCCGGACTTCATGGGATCTCCCTCGGATATAGACCAGATAATAAGTGAAGTTGACTTTCTATCGTTGCACTTGCACTTGAACTCGGAAACCCGTCATATCATTGATGCACGCCGCATAGCGTTGATGAAACCAACAGCTTACTTGATTAACGTTGCGCGTGGCGGACTGGTGGATGAACAAGCATTGTACCAAGCACTGGTNAATGGTAAACTTGGAGGNTCNGGTTTGGACGTCTTTACTGAAGAACCACCTAACCCTCAAGCGCCAGTTTTCCAACTGCCAAACGTGGTGGTGACACCCCACGTCGCCGGAGCCACATACCAGACATCTCGTCAACGGGCAGCATGTGCTGCTCAGAACGTGGATCGCATCGCTCAGGAACTGGAACCCTTCTATAGAATAGATAAAAATTAAATATTTGGGGCAACTGAACTATGATAGAATTGGTACGGCAATCTTTGTCAGCAATAAAGTGAAATCTTTGACCCGNAAGATCGCAATTTGGATGAGGCACCGGATTTGGTAATCCGAAGCGATCCACAGTACTTAGACTGGTGGTTATCCCTGGTCGGTTGAGTCGTCAGATAGCCAGATTTGAGTTGTTTATATTTACACTTATCTGGATGGTTATCGTGGAATTGAGGGAAGAATCATTGAAGAGGTCTGGAAAGTACTTCGATTACCCGATAGAAATGAGGTGTTGAGTTCTTTTAACCGATATTGTTATTATCATAACCAAAGGTAGGAGATAAATGGAAATTAGACCGAATCGAGTCAAACAGAAGCTCGCCACTGGTGAGATTGCTTACGTAGTCAGCGGGTTCACTCACCCTGACGATATCGATGCTTTCGGACCTGTCGGATTTGATGGAATATGGTTGGAGGGAGAACATGGGCCTGTCGACGCAGCCGAACTTGGCAATCTCACCCGCGCCTGCGATATTTGGGGCATGACCTCAGTTGTTCGTGTTAACCGTAATGACCAGGGACTGATTTACCGAACGCTTGATCGTGGAGCTCAGGGAATTGTTGTTCCACACGTCAATACTAAAGAAGAAGCCCAAAATTTGGTTGATGGAGGTAAATTCGCCCCGATCGGTTGCCGGGGGATGTTCACCAGCCGTCAAGGATATGGNGTATCAAACTATTTTGATCTCGCCAATAACGAAACACTTTTGATAGTGTTAATTGAAGATATCGTCGCTGTAGGTCACTTAGATCAGATTCTGACGGTCGATCATATTGATGTATTCTTCGTTGCCCCCTCAGATCTAGCCACTTCAATGGGACACATTGGTAACCTCCAACATCCTGAAGTTCAGAAAACTATTGATGAGACGCTGGCTCGCATTCAAAATGCTGGGCGTATCCCTGGGACGCTTGCTAACAATGAAAACGTGGCTAGATATGTTGAAGCTGGTGTTCGATTCCTGTTAACAGGAACTGGAGCTTGGCTGGCTGCGGGCGCAGGTGAATTTATCAACCGTGCCGAGGATGGGAACCGATCTAAATAATGTAGCGCAATTTGGCATGCAGTTTTTAATTCGATCCTGATTGAGTCTTCTGCAGATGAATCAGTCAACAATCATCTAACGAAAATATTAACATGCCTTAGCTTAGGCATGCACCAATGTGCTCCATAACTAGCTCAATCAGAGACGGGATTTTTCTGCGCCCGCCGATGTAAGTTCTGCCATTCCTTAGACCCGTCATTGAACCAAAGTTCTAAACGAGTACCTTCTGCTTGAGCAGGGCCATGATCCACGTTGAAGTTGCTCAACCCCTGTTCTGCCATGTGTAAGCGTTTACCACTCGGATAAACAATCGTATGAATAATTTCTGGTTTGGGATGAATATAATGTTCATCCTTTTGCTGAAATTCTCTGAGTGTTTCCGATGGGANGCGATACTTTTCAACTGCTTCTTCACTTANCACAACCCCCAATCCGGGAGCATCNGGCACTTTGTGGGAACCANCTGTCACCCCTATTGGCTCCTGCAACAGATGATGACTGTAGAGATTGATACAGGTAATTGCCGGCCAACTAGCATGGGTAAGAACAGCACCAAGATGTGCAGCCCAAGTTGTCGTTAAACCGTTTCCTACCAACTGCAACCAGAAAGGCATGTCAGCCTCAGCACTTAGCAACCCCTGTCTCATAACGGTGGATTTTCCTCCTCCAATCACATATCCGTCACAGACCTGATCGCTGATGCTAGTTAGGTAAGCCGGGGATCCAAAATGCATGGCGATTGGCCGATCAATAGCTCGCCGAATCTGTTGGTTACCTGATATGTCCCCTTGTGGTATCGGGGTTTCAAACATGGCGACATTATCGTACTGTGTTAATTTCGACATCACCGGGATAGCTGTTTCAGCATCTCGAAAGGATCCGTTTGGATCTAGATCGAGTTTAAAATCTGTTGGGACGACCTTGGCAATCGTGTCGACCTGATTGACAATATCCCACCACGGTCTCGGTTTGTTTTTAAAACTAGTGTAACCGTNTTCTACTGCGTCTTCAGCTTCTGCCGCCCAATTTTCAGGAGAAGCGTCAATCGACCACCAAGAAATCGGAGGATNATCGCGAACCTTGGCACCAAGTAACTCGTAAACAGGAACTTCCAAGATTTTACCAACCACATCAAANAGNGCCATCTGCAGTCCCGCGCCCAAAGAATCATCGTTCATCAATTCTGCNGGACTGGATCCTAAAACCCGGTTGACGCTCTCGTCAGTCACTCGGCCATAGGTATAGTGGATAACGGTTTCTCCCCAACCCATGTGTCCGGTGTCAGTCNTNACNCGNCACAGTTCTAGAATCGACCAATTNTATACGGNGGATACGCTTTGNNTNGTAATTTCTTGCTGTCGTGGCGTAAATGGAACATCAACAACAATACGTTCAATATCAGTTACTTTCACCAAAATCTCCTTTTTACTAAGAAATGAATGTCAGTCTCGATTCCAAGGGAAAACGAAAGTTGGTTGATTGGCATAGCGCTTCATTTTGGCGACAATGCGGCTTCCCGATCCAGGGGCTAGCCGAACATTAAAATGGGAACTATTGACTGACGATATCTGACTGTCAGTGGTGACTTCCAGAATCTGGTGTTCTGCGTACGCACCTCCTTGTACCACAACAGTACGAGACTTAATCGGATTAATGTTAACCAATATAAGAGTAACCTCATCATCCGTCATTTTCTCAACGAGTGCGGCAACATCTTCCGGAATTCCTGCCCGCCGATTGTCCGGATCAAAGTAACGAACCCGGCAATGTAGTGGCTCACCATGGCGAGGTTGGATTCCACCAAGCATCAATTCGACCAACGTTCGAACCGTAGCTGGGTTAAACGGCATTGGATCATCTGAGAGTCGGGTGTCCAGAGTAGTAGAATCGTTGTGCATCCCTTCTATTCTCTGACGAACAGCACCGAAATCTCGTTGTAATGCGTCTATGGGATAGTTTGGGTTTTGACCTTCCAGAAAACTAAGCCATCCATCAATGGGTAGATACTTCAAATCACCCTGTTTCATGGACCAGTAATAGACATCTAAAGCTCCATGGCTATAGGGGCTCGGTCTGTAACTATACCATCCTTGATCCCCATGCATATGCGGATACATGACTTGATCGTCTATCGTCTTCCGATTACTATTAATCTTATCCAGCATATTACGCCAGACATTGACGTAGGATTGATCTCCGGTAACAAGTAAAGCGTTTCCAAAGCCTGCGATACCTCGATGGACTGCATTTCGGTCAGCTAATTTTCCTGTCTGAGGAACAACTACGGTGAAAGCCCAACCATAGCAACCCCCGTACCATTTGCCTTGACACTCTCCGCCAATCGTACCATCTAAACCAACGTTGGAAGGGATAATTCCACCGTTGNTGTNGGTTCGTTCTACCCAAGCATCNACATATTCCAAGAGCCATTCTCTATACTTCGATGCGCCGGTTAGCATGTAGGCGTTAGTAGCCAGACTGGTTGCTGCNAGGTTGAGAGGGTGATCGCCGACGATATCAGTGTAGTCTTTGAAATGTGCTAGCATTTCATCGAAATTTCGCTCGCCATGTTTAGGAGCGAAACGTCCACCAACCTCAATTGGATCTCCTGCCCAATCGAGAGCCATGGCTTTTCGTAACAGTGGCCCTCGACTGCCGTTGAACATGCTGCGGATTATTTTATGTTCTGGATCGTAGTTATCAGCTTGACTATCTTCATTCATGTAGAAACCAGCGTAGCGCTTTACTCTTCTCTGGAAATTTGGATCATCGGGATCAGATAAACCTTGTAGGTTGAACACGGTCAATCCCTCAGCATTATGAAACCAATCAAACATGACTGGGAATTCCTTGTAATACATTCCATCACGAGCAATAGGNACTTCAACTGTCTTGGCCTCAGTATATTGGCGTAAATGTCCTTCCCAAGCTTTCTTATACATATGCAGGATCGTGTCTGACGCACCCAACATATGCAAAATAGGCCATCCAGTTAGGTTCTCAATGGCATCATCTGGCCCATCGTTCCCTCCCCAACGCGGTAGGCATAACAAATAGCCGCGTTCGTCAAAGTATCGATTGAAGAACTCTTGACAAGCCAAAGTTTGAACTCGAATCAGTTCCCTTTCCAACAACGCCCAAGACGGAGGTAGTGTTGGGGTATCGATCAATAAGGTTTTTCCGTTTACNGGCGATTTCTTCATTATCAATTTCCTAATTGGTCTTTACTAACTGGTACTAAATCACATTTAGCGTAGGTAATCGATTATAACAGAGTCAATTTAAAGAATCTATCATGGACTCATCTTAGATTTTGAAAGTGATTGAACACGACTGTAAACCATCAAGAAACATGGTATAGAAATAGGTTGCCAATCAAGGTTAGATATGTTATTTTCGAGATTAGGGCAGTACCGCAAACGCGTACCTGTGAGAACTCGATGAAAATTGTCGTTATCGATACCGAAACAATACGCTGGTCAGAGGAAGTTCCAGGTAGGTGGGCCAATGTCGAGTCTTTTGGCTTAACTATACTTGTCATTGGCATACCAAATAACGATTCTCTAGAGTTCCAGGTTTGTTCTCCCAATTATGCTGACCACCTAAGCCGCTTACAGCTTCAATTTTCAGATCGCGAAACAATTGAAACAACGCTGAACGAAGCCGAACGGATTGTTTCGTTTAATGCTGATAATTTTGATTTCCAAATTTTAGAAAGCGCGCAATTCGATGTACAACAGTGGAAAGGGAAATCGTTTGATATCCTTACACAGTTCACACAAAGAACGGGACATAGGATTAACCTGGAAAATCTAGCAAAAACACAATTTGGAAGCTCTAAAACATTTATTACTGCAAAACAAGCCGTTGAATTTTGGCGTGCGGGACTTGAACTGATGAGGGGATGGTCAGGAAAAAATGCCGACAAACAATACAGTGACACCTTCTGTCGTAACGTCGCAAAACATCTTTTTCAAGAAGTAGTTGAATACTGCAAACAGGATGTAAGATTGACTTATCAGCTATATCAGCACATTTTGGAAAATCAGAGTCTTAGTTATACTGACCGACGGTCAGATACAAAAAAGAAGATAGAACTAGTTGTATAACTGCCACTACCATCCATGGTAAGAGAAGAAAATTAGGATGTGCCCTCTCTTTTTCCCTTGTAAAGTTTCAATCTGTCCTTTGACGAAATGAGCTGATAACAGTCCTTTAGAGATTCAGCGGTGATTTTGTCAGCATCGCCCCAAATCAGTATATAATCCACCTTTTCAGCATACCCGCAGATATCAATCTCCCTAGCTTTCCAATGGACGGCCTGTACCCACTCTTTCTGGTCAATTGGTGGCTGAAAATCATCCTTAAAGTTAATTGGGAAATAGTCGAACTGAGCTTCGTAGTTACCGAGATTGATACCACCATTATTGAGACAATAATAGTTAGCAGCGTTGACGAAGATCCCAATCCTGAATGCTTTTCCATTACCGTTGAAAAAGAAGGGCAGTACAATTTTCTTCTTTCCGATTGATTGGGTTAACGCTGTAAATTCACGGAGTTCAGTATTCAAAACACGGCATTGGTAAGTAATGTAACCCGTATTCACTAATGAAATCAATACAATGATCAAAGTAAACATGCGTTTCCATGCACGGCTATTTCCTTCCCGAAACCAAGCTAACAGCAAAATCGAAGCAAGGATGGCAACTCGATCATTCAGCCAACCACCTGGCCCCACCGAGCGTGGGAGTATCAGGTATAAACCGAAAAGCACCAAAAAGAGAAGCAAGAAGCTATCAAGGGATGTGAACCGATCAGTCGAACTTTTAGATCCTATAATTTTTTCCTGCCATAGCGTATGTACCAACAGGTAAATTAAGACGGCAAACACGATGTAGGCAACAATAGACTGATTTTTCCCAAGCGAAATTAATATGTCCATCGACAGGAATTTTACCAATAATTCCGGCACACGAGAAAGACTGAATTTTGGGGCACCACCAGATAACAGATCCGAAGATGGTAAATAGATAAGCAATAGAATACTGGCGGGTAGCAAGATACAAATATTGATAATTGCCTGTTGCAACTGTTTACGAAAATGAATTATAGCTAGAAAACCTATAGAAAAAAGTAGAAACATGTAAGAAATTAAATGGGCAAAGTAGGTGGTGATGATCATGGTATTTAACAACACGATGCTACGAATATGAGTTTCTTCTTTATGTTTCCACCAATAACCGATGGAAAAGAAAAACAGCGGCACACTAAAGGCAAAGTTGTAAAACCCCATTAGGAACAGATAGTTATAAATGAAGGGGAAAACGATCAAACTAATTCTCTCTCTGCCATGTTCAATCGCGTTCAGAAAATAAAGTATTGCTATTGGAAAGAAAATAACGTAGGCACTAAGAAAAACCTTTTCCGCTATTATAGGAGAAAAAACACCCATCAAAACGGCAAGGGCAAAATGGGATAGCCAATTGGGGAAGAGATGCCAATTAATATTGTAAAACATCTGAAACCCATATTCTGGATTCCAGTACTCTCGTAGGACTTGTGAGTTGTAGATATGGCTTGGGCCATCCTGCGTAGGGAAATAAGTAAACAACCAGATAGGTAAGAGGTGAACAAGGATCAAGAATATCTGAAGTTTCTTGAAGTTAAGAATCTGATTGTCCAAAACCCCAATCCATTTGGGTCTATCCACTGGTTTCACCTTAACTCGTTGAGCCTGTCATCAATTACACTTTAGGTGTCGTCCACTGCAACACGTGTTCTGCGCCCTATAGCCATACGCTTGATCAATTCATCAAATGTTACGCCAATTAGAATTACAAAACCAATTACCGTGAACTCCGATTCGGTTGGCACATTGAGAAAAAATACGGAATTTTTAATGACTTCAACCATAGCTGTTCCAAAGATGACACCGCTAATAGCTCCTTCGCCGCCTCGTAGGCTACAACCGCCAAGAACCGCACCGGCAATCGCGTATAATTCNTAAAAATTTCCGAATGTCGAAGGCTGAACAGAATTTTGATCTAGAGCAAAGAGNATACCACCAAAACCGGCCAGAACCGAACAGATAACATAAGCGCCGATGATCATGGCATCGGTGTTAATTCCACTGAACCGCGCAGCATCTCGATTTCGGCCTAGGGCCAATAAATATCGACCATATACAGTTTTGTTTAGGAATACAGCAGCCACAATGCCAAATCCGATAAGAATGATGAATGGCATCGGAATTTTATCAAACAATCGGTATTTAACCAATAACCGTANCCCNCCAAATNCATTGCCAAANCCCTGGTTAATTTCTCCGGTAATGTNTCTNGCTATCCCTCGGTAAATAAAGAGTCCACAGAGNGTTACAATAAAAGGTTGCAATCTCAGTTTNGTGATNAGAAATCCATGGATTAATCCAATGNCTAAGNCACACACAAACACCAAAATAAATCCGATGACAACAGGAACACCTTCTCTAACAAGCAATAGCGGAAACAGTGACCCTGTCAGGCCAACAAGTGAACCAATGGATAGGTCTATGCCGCCAGTGATAATAACAAAACAGGCACCGATGGATAAAATGCCGTATAAACCTGTCCATCGCGCCATATTGATCATGTTTCCAACCTTCATAAAACGCGGTTCAATAATACCGGTGATGAGAAAAATAGCTGTCAATAAAAGGAAAATTCCCANTGTTTTCTTCATTGTTTTCCTGTTGCCAATTGCATAATTGCTTCCTCGTTAAGCTCTTCTCGTTGGAGNTCTCCAGTCAACTTGCCTTGATGCATAACTAATACACGGTCAGATATGCGCAAAATTTCTTCTAGATCGCTTGATATCGTTAAAATAGCAACCTCTTGAGAAACCATCTTCTCAATCAATTGATAAATTTCGCTTTTTGACATCACATCAACCCCACGTGTGGGTTCATCAAGCAACAGGACTTGTGGTGAAAGTGAGAGCCATTTAGCTAGTACAACCTTTTGTTGGTTGCCNCCGGAGAGGATCCCGACGTTGTTGAAAATATTGGTTATTCTAANATTGAGATCCTNGACCATTTGCTTTGTAANACGTTCGACTTTTTTTTCACGTATAAATTTTGCCCATTGATAGCAATTTAACGAGGGAAGCGTAATGTTGTCGCAAACGTTAGATTCAACAATTAATCCATGGATGCGGCGATCTTCGGGAACCATGGCAACGCCTGCCTCGATCGCCTGACGAGGTGTACCTAGATCTACTTTCTTACTATCAACTTTGATTGTACCAGANATGGTTTCTCTGATACCAAAAATAGCCTCAGCCAGTTCTGTTCGGCCTGCGCCAACCAAACCAAACATGCCAACAACTTCACCTGAGTGAACAGTGAAATTGATCGGGGCCGTGGTAAGTTCTGGAATTACGAGGTCACAGACTTCCAGCATAGGTTTATGGGTTTGTTGAACCTGCCTTTGTTGATACTGAGTCAATTCCCTGCCCACCATCAAGGATACCATCCGGTTGTGAGTAATTTCTTCGCGTGCTAATTCTCCACTGTTCTTGCCATCACGCAAGACAAGCACACGATCAGCGATCTGACTGACTTCCGCTAAGCGATGAGAAATATAAACGATGCAGACACCACTGGATTTTAGAGTTCTGATTAATTCAAATAGGCGGTTAGTTTCATGCTGGGTCAAGCTGCTCGTTGGCTCATCCATGATGATCAACCGAGCCTTTTGCGATAATGCTTTTCCAATTTCAACCATCTGTTGCTGACCGATTGAGAGGTTCTCCACCAGTGTGTTAGGTGAAAGATCAAGCGAAAGTTGGGAAAGTATCTCTTTGGTCTGAGTTGTGATCTGTTGAGAATCGATAAAATTGAAAGGCTTAAATTTGCGCGGCTCTCGGCCCAGATAGATATTAGCGGAGACGGTAAGATTGCTAGCGAGATTAAGTTCTTGGTGAATAAAAGCAATACCGAGATCAGTTGCCCGAGCAACAGAAGGGATGGTAACTACTTCTCCGTCAACACAGACTTCACCAGCATCAGGTTGATGCACACCAGCAATGATTCGCATTAGCGTACTTTTGCCGGCACCATTTTCACCAATAATCGCTATGACTTCACTCGCATGGAATGTTATATCAACAGCGTTAACGGCATGGACACCGGGAAACCTCTTATGGATTTTTCTGGCTTCTAGTAGTGGAGATGTCACCTTAATTAGAAGATTTTTTGGCTTCTTCGCCTAGTTGCTGAAGTGTCTTCAAATGTGCCCAAAATTCCTCTACATTATTCTTTTTAATCACCTTGGTTGGAATATCCAACTGTTTGTTCTC
>NZUQ01000148.1 GCA_002697225.1 Candidatus Poribacteria bacterium | reverse complement strand
GTCGAGTTTTGTTGATCAAAACAGATTTTCACCGAGAAGCCTCCCTAATGCAAAGGGAGAGCGGAAAACTTCATTAAATGTGCGGAGTGTCAATATCTTTTCAAAAATGCCAAAAATTTCAATGAAACCGATAGGAGAATCGATTCTATCGAAGATTACTACAAATCAAAACCCTATTGAAATGATTCCCGCAAATTTGGATCAACAGTCGCCTGGCCCATACAATATTACCCAAACACCACGGTTCCTCAAACAGCACCCCGTAAAATATCCAGAATTAGCCCGACAAGCCAATAAAGAAGGCATTGTTGTTCTTGAAGCAGGAATTGGTGTCGATGGAATAGCGAGGGATATTATTTTAATACAGGGGCTGGGATTTGGTTGTAATCAAGAAGCGATTAGAGCCCTAACAATGTCACGTTTTATTCCTGCTAAGAGTGGGAATACTCCCGTTCTCTCCCGAATTCAAATCCCATATCGTTTTCAGCTTAAAATTTGATCGACTAATATCTTCAATAAATATAATTAATCCTAGTAATGATGCAACATTTTGCTATTATGCCGTGGTCCTACAATTTAATTAATTGTGAGCCTCCAGTACAATGAAGATAGGCTTAACCTCCGTTCGTATTGCGTTGGTTACAGCAATTACCTTTACCTGCTTTTGTATTACCGCTTTTAGTGGTGAGATACAAGGAACCGTATTTAATGGAGAGGGTAGTAACAAACTAAGTGGCGTGAAGGTGCAATTGCTTGAAACCGGACAGAAAGATATAACTGATGCAGAGGGGAAATTTGTCTTTGAGGGTCTTCAACCCGGTGACTATACGCTGGTAGTAACAGCACTTGGATATCGCACAACGACAATAGAAAATGTGGCGATTGACGATAATCAAGTGGAGGGAACCAAGATCAATTTAGAAAAAATTGAATTCCTGTTTAATGAAATTTTGGTTATTGGTCGAGCGTTGCCCAAGGCCATCAGCCGTCAAAGTCTCCAAGGACTCGAGATTAAACGGCTACCAGGTGCCATGGGAGACGCCTTAAAAGCAATCCAATCATTGCCAGGGATTAGAGCAGCAAACGACTTTAGTGGTCAGCTTTTTGTTCGGGGTGGTGGACCGGAAGATAATACTATTTATTTTGATCGCTTTCCACTTGAAGAAGCCTACCACTTCGGTGGGTTAGTTTCCACAGTAAGCTCGGAAATATTGAATCGTATTGATGTCTATGCCGGTGGTTTTGGAGCCGAATATGGTCGTGATGCACAGGCAGTTGTTGATGTCCATTCGCGTCAGGGAAACAGGAAGCAATTCAGCAGCAATTTTCATGTTAACTTCCTATATTCAGAAGGGTTGGTTGAGGGACCAATTGGCGACCGTGGATCCTGGTATTTGGCTGGCAGGCGCAGTTATGCTGATGTTGTGTACAATCTGCTGCCAATTCCGAAGACTGATGTAATCACGGCACTTCCACGCTTTTGGGATTACCAAACCAAGCTTAGCTACGACATTAACGAAATGTTTCAACTTGATTTGAATGCGTTCGCTTCAGATGATTTCGCCCAACTCAAGCTGGGTAAGGATAAGCCCGATGATGACTTGTCGGGAGCTTTTTATTTGAAGAACTCATTCCATTTGCAAGGCATTCACCTTCGGTCCATTTTAACTTCGAATCTCAAATATGACCTCAACATTTCGCACTCTAAACGGCTGATAAACTTCAAGATTGGTAAAGGATTCTATCTGCGAATACAACCCAATGATATTGATATTAGACACGACTTGACATATAAAATTACCCCTAAATTTCAAATTGAGTCAGGTCTTAACAACAATATTGGACGAACAGTGGTGCAGACCTTCTTTCCCAGACCACCGGAAGAAGGACAGCCCAACTTCGATTTCAGGTTATCAGAGAAAGTTAAGTCTAATCAGAGGAATAAAGGGTATGAAGTCGAAGGTTATTTACAAGGACGGTTTCAACTCTCAGAATTTTTCTCCACAACCCTTGGAATGCGATTTGATTACGCACGCGATTTAACCGGACAAATTGCTATTCAACCCAGAACCAGTTTCAACCTGTTGCTTCCTCTGGGATCAGAGATTCGTTTTGCTTATGGACGCTATATGCAGTCCCCGCAACCTTGGCAGGCATATCCACCGAGTGGGAACCCTAACCTGGACGAAAGTGAAGCCAACCACTTTGTTCTTGAAATTGAGCGAGCAATTGGATTATCTACTGAATTCAAATTCGCCACCTATTACAAGCAGTTGAAGGCCCAAGTTGAGTCTGTTCCAGATCAGGATCCTGGGTACCTTAATTTGGGAACAGGATACGCACGAGGTTCAGAAATTCTCTTGCAGCACCGTCAAGGAAGCCGGCTTTTCGGTTGGATCAGCTATGCCAATTCAGTTTCCAAAAGACGTGATTCCCTTAATCAGCCATACCGATTTTACGATTATGACCAAACTCATGTGGCGACAATAACAGCTAGCTATAAAATCAGAAAAACTTGGGAGATTGGCGCGAAGTGGCAATATGCAACTGGAAATCCTTATACCCCCTTGACATGTGAAGAGGATGTCAATCAACCTTGTGCCGAACAAGTATTTAATAATAATAGATGGAGACAGATCCCAACTTACGGAGAGATAAATTCTTTCAGATACGATCCGTTCCATCGGCTTGATATACGAATCAATAAAGACTTCATATTCAGTAGCTGGAAAATGAGCTTATATCTGGAGTTGTTAAATGCCTACAACCGAAAAAATATTTTAACTTTTAATTATGATGAGAATTATGCCAGAGATGAAAGAGGAGAAGTAATCAAAGATATAATTAGGCAACTCCCAATAGTTCCGTATATTGGTATAAAGTCAGAATTCTAATTTTTCCCACTTTTTCCTTGGCTAACTAAGCGCGCTGCCTGTTTAGCGAGTCGTTGCGTCTCTTCAATTCGTTTAACTAACGATTTATTGGTGAAAGCTATTTTGGCCAGAAACCGCATTTGGTCACCATTATCCAATAATTCGGCACCAACCGTGGTCTGCAATCCAGTATCAGCGGTATGCAGAAAACTGCCTGACACGCCACGTCGATCAAACTGCAGAATAAACGACAAATCCCCCTTGGCTATCTTGGGTGAGAATTCTTTTTCCAAACCACCGAAAAACCCAGTACTGCTTTCTGTCCCATAGCGATCATTGCCAATTCCAAAATGCACACCAACAATGTGAATTTTCGGCAAGTTTAGTTTTTTGCTAAAGGAAAAAAACATCGATCGATGTTTTTTAATGTTATTCAGATCTTTGACACCAATCGACAAGTGAGGTAATAGATCCTGCTCTTTTAAGAGTTGCAACTTTAAATGGCCGAGTAGCGCACTNNCATCACCAATCCGCNGANTNNNCTGGTGNTTGATCCCGATTTCAATCCAGTTAAACAAGCCGAAGTCNANGTCCAAAATTGTTTCCCGACGCGAAAAATCGTTATCTCGTCCAAAGAGAAAACTCGTACCGNCTTCAAAGATGCCATGTNCGATTATATCAGCAANNGGTATNTTAACTTGNCTTGGTTGNTCAGCAAAAACAGATATCGTCTGAAAACATAANAAGAGANAGCANACGAATCGTATTTTCCAAGATGNCAGATTGTCTTTAAACTTGGCGATCCTGAGTCTGAATTCCATCAGCAGTNCCAANAATTACNCGATCAACCCGACCTACGAANAAACCATTCTCTACTACACCTGGAATTCCGTTAATTTCAACCTCAGTTTGGTTGGGATCGAAGATTTGATCAAAGTAGCAATCCAAAATGAAGTTACCATTGTCACTCAGAAACGTCTGATCGTTGACNTGACGCAAAACTGATTTTTGACAAATTCGGTTAAGCGCTATCTGAGTGGATTCCCAACCGAACTGGACAACTTCAACNGGCAAGGGTGATTTTGTTCCCAAGTAATCAACAACTTTGCTNTCATCAGCNACAATAATCAGGCGATTTGAAGCGTGGGCGATAATTTTCTCCCGAACTAGGGCTCCNCCNAAACCTTTGATCAAATTAAGNTTTGGATCGACTTCATCCGCCCCGTCAATCGTNAGATCGATGACCGGNTTTTCCGTTACTGTCGATAGTTGAATTCTTTGTTCTNNAGCAATNTGACTGGTTTGTTCCGAAGTTGGAATACCAATAATCTCAAGACCTGATCTAACCATTTGACCTAGTTTCAACAAAGCATAGTAAATTGTTGATCCAGTTCCCAACCCAACAATCATCCCTGGTTGGACTTCTTCGACCGCTTTCTCAGCAGCAAGCTCTTTTAAACGTTCTTTTTCCATAATAAAAAAGCTCATGCTCCTAATAACCAAGTAAAGCATGAGCTTTCTGAATTCCNAGTTTTTATTGTTGTTTGATGTCTCCCCAGACAGTTGTCAGTTTNCCTTGCGGTTCAGCAGCCAAAAACACCTCCATGCCTTCCTGTATCCCTNCAATTTCNTNCTNATCCAAAGTGCGTAAAAAAACGNCCACNTCGTCCATTACACCCGCGTAGGTTTCCCCTCCNGATCCACCAATACGGTATTCCGNAATTTTCCCATCANTCTCTTNGTAGTCTGCGTNTTTTACCTCCTTGCCATCAAGATAAATTCGAAACTTCTTTTTATCTGAAGTCAAGGCGATATTGTACCATTTACCCTCTTTAATTAACCCGCCATCGGTCTGACACATAACTGTCCAACCACCACCAACCATTCCCCGCCAAGAGATAAGCCCTGAATCCTTGTTTATAAATAAGGTGTTGTGTCCGGAACCAGTGGGCAGACTACGCCAAATGTGTTCCCAAGCAGAGCCCTCAAAATTAGGCTTGATCCAAGCCGAAAGAGAAAACTTTTCTATAAAAATATCACCATTCAGTGAATCAGATGGAGTAATACCAATCCATGCGTTCGGCTCCAAGTCGACGGCTTTTGCACCAAACTTTCCGTTAACCCACTTCGACTTCCCCTGAATTTCTCCGTCATTATCATTTTTGGAGCTATCCTTTGTGTCCCCATCCAAGGGATAGTATAGAACCAGAGATTTATCATCTGCGGACCAAACAGAAACCGAAATTAATAGTAAGATCATCAAACTCAACGAAATCAGCTTTAAACCTCGGCAAACCCAAGATTTCATCATAACATAGCCTCCCTAATATAATTTTAAGTTTTCAAAGCACACAATATGCTATCAGGCAATTCACTTTAATGGATCAAGTCATATTTTTGACTTGATAATATATTGGGTCCGATCATAAATTATCAAATTAAATCAGAGACGTTTTAAATTTGCCCAAGTTGAAGCTAGCTTAGCTACCGTACCAATTGAATCTCTTTGGATCTTGGGAGATCGCCCCTTCTTCCATCACTCCAGAGAAAACAGCTGCGTCATCTATCAGACCAGATACCCTTATTGTCGTGTAGTCTTAAAAAGCTACATTCTGGATCGGATAAATTGCTCTAGAATGCAATACAAAACATTAAAGCGGCGAATTCTAACATGAAACCTAAAAATTGTCAATTTTTAGCGATGAAACTACACACTACACTTCATAAGCGACGTCCGGCTAATTGGGAATCTAGACGCTTTCAAGAACCTTTTTCTTTGGACTACCATGCAAACTGGTGATAAAATTCTAATATGCAAAACATCTTAATCGTTGACGACGACGAAAAGATTTGTTGGGCCTTTGAGCAGTTTCTGACAGATGAGGGTTATAATCCAATTATTGCCAATAATGCGGAGGAAGGGTTACGCCAAATTGAGAGTAAACGTCCGGATCTTGTGATGCTTGATATTCGATTACCAGGTATTAGTGGTCTTGATGCATTGCAAGAGATAAAGAAAATCGACCCACAAATTCAAATTGTAATCATGACCGCTTATGACAATGTGGAAACGACAATTACGGCGATGCGCCTTCGAGCCTTTGATTTCCTCCCCAAACCGATTGATCTAGATCAAGTAAAAGCCATTTTGAATCGCGTTAACCGACTTAAAACTGTCCGCAAAGAATTGGCGCCAGATATAGAAGAACAGACAGACCAGACACCAAAATTCCAGTTGGTTGGTAAGAGTCCACAGATGCTGGAAGTCTACAAAATGATTGGGATCATGGCTAGTAACAATGAGCTCGTCCTGATTGAAGGTGGAAATGGAACAGGGAAAGAACTGGTTGCCCGTGCCATCCACCACAACAGTCTCCGGCAGGATGACCGTTTTGTGGCAGTAAACTGTGGGGCTATTCCCGATCCATTACTCGAAAGCGAACTATTTGGCTATGTACACGGCGCGTTTACTGGTGCGAGTACCCAAGGAAAACCAGGAAAGTTTGAATTGGCGGATGGAGGCACGATCTTCCTCGACGAAGTTAGCAATATGTCANCCTCNTTGCAGGTAAAACTGCAACGAACATTACAGGAAGGAGAAATTGAACGTCTTGGCGGAACAGAAACAATAAAGATAAACACACGAATTATAGCGGCCACAAACCAAAATTTATCAAAAACTGTCCTGCGAGGAGATTTTCGNGAAGATCTATACTACCGATTCAACCGAGTGCTTATAAAATTGCCACTGCTCAGAGATCGAGTTGATGATATACCTCTGTTGNTCGAACACTTTCTAAAACAGATCAACCGTGAAGCAAATCAAAATATTCGAGGTGTCTCGTCTGAAACCATGCTACTTTTGCAAAATTACGGATGGCCTGGCAATGTCCGTGAACTAGAAAATGCTGTCAAAAGCGCCGTTGTCCTTTCAAGATCAGACGTTATTTTGCCGGAACATCTACCAAAAGAGATACAANATCCAGCATCAACGAATGNTCTNCAGATGGANCTGAAATCCACTCTTCTCNCNGTTGTTAAGCAGGCAATNGAACTCAAAAAAGACTCACTTTATGATGAACTGATCAATACNCTCGATGCTGAACTCATTCCAACTNCAATCAATGCTTGTAACCAGAACCAGACCCAAGCGGCAAAACTCCTTGGTATAAGCCGAACAACATTGATTCAAAANCTTAAGAAAGGGGGCTAACTTTGAGACGANTAGCTCTTTACTGNATAATCTATTCTATAACCTTCCCAGTTATAGCTGAGGAAACCGAAACTTTCCTACGAGAAAAACTGGAGATTAAGGGATTTGGTAGTCCAATTGTAAAGCTGACCAAAGTCCATAACGAATTCGACCTGATGATAGGGGCACGTGGTGCAGTACTCCTAAATAGGGCTTTAGCTATAGGCATTGGCGGTTATAGCCTAGCATCATCAATTCATGTTTCGGATCCTCAAAGTAATTTTGAGATGGAATACGCCGGGCTAATTTTAGAACTCGTGTTTCCTTCCGATAAGCTTGTCCACTTATCTGCCAGCACACTCATTGGATGGGGNAGTCTAAACAACGCAGCTAATCGCAACTGGATGACCTACGACCCGTATTACGATGATAGGCACTNTTATGCAAATTATAATCTGGTCGACGACAGTTTCATGGTTATTGAACCCGAACTCGATTTTGAACTAAATATGACAACCTTTTTTCGGCTTGGTCTGGGCATCAGCTATCGCTACATAAGCGGAGTCGACCTCATGCCACTTACAAATGCCGATCTAANAGGTCTGGCTACCGTTTTCACATTCAAAGTTGGAAAATTTTGAGGANACAAAAGCAATTGACGAAATATATTGCCTTACGATACAATCCAGAAGTAGGCGAAATTGGAATAAAGCAAAAACCTGATTGATGGAACNGAAACTGACAAGGTTAGCAAATACAATATCAATTTTTCTGGTTGGGATCTCAGGCCTTGGATGTCATAAGGAAACTGTTCTCGTTGATCCAGGTAACATCCAAGATAAGACCGATGTTACCAAGATGGCANCTCGTATCTCATCGAATGAAGCATCTTTGAGCTTATAATCAAGGAATCGATCATCACCAACAAGGAAATCTGAACAAAGCCATCACCAAGTATAGGGAGACCATTGACGCAGATCCAAAACATGCGGGTGCATACCTTAATTTGGGAACCATTTATTACAATCAAGGAAAATTTAATCATGCTATTATGTTCTACAAAAAGGCGATTCTCATTGCCCCTGATTATGTGGAAGCTTATCTAAATTCAGGCGCAGTCTATAGAACTCAGGGAAGCTACGAAGATGCCATTGGAGAATATAAAGAAGCTATTCGTATTGATCCTGATGACGCAATGGCACATTATAATTTAGGCGATATTTACTACAAGCAAGGTGAGATTGATCAAGCGATCTTCCAGTTCAAAGAAGTTGTTCGCATTACCCCTCAAGACACATAAGGTACATAATATCCTCGCTTGTTTATTTTCTGTTAATAACCAAGAATTTCTTGCTATAGAATCACTGCGGAACGCTATCTAATTGGATATGAACTTTCGTGAAAGTGCAAAAACAAACGTCCTTTTCTCTGATATACGAAAGAATTCCAAGTTTCAGGAATTGATCCAATAAGGCATCTTAATTAAATTGAACGTATCATATACTAAATGATACTAGAAGGAACTTGCGAATGTCTCCCGAACTTATCGCAGATTACCACTGTATTATCGGAGAAAATCCACTTTGGCATCCGATTGAAAACCAACTTTACTGGCTCGATATTCCCAACGGGCGACTTTTTCGTTACAATC
>NZUQ01000147.1 GCA_002697225.1 Candidatus Poribacteria bacterium | reverse complement strand
AGCCAAGAAGAGATAATCGGCTGTCTGAAAAGGAGGCCTTCAACTCACAGCGGCTGGCTTCAGCGCAAAACAAGCTTATCAATTGGCCCAGACCGCCATGTAGAATATGGGTGAGCTAAAGTTTATTTGGCTCACCCTCTACTTTTGCGATGGATCGATTAAACAATCGATTTCATTAATTTCGTTGTTTAATTTTTCCCCATGCAAGCGGAAGTTTATCTTTAGGATCTACTGCTGTCATTAACGAGGCGAACCCGTTCATGATCTTTCTAATATCGCCATCGTCTAATGCCGAATGGAAAATGGCAACTTCATCCATTGCACCAGTGAACCAGTTTCCAGCACCGTCCCAAATGCCACAGCCGCCAATGTTTACATTAAAATCGGAACTCCCGTGATTTTTAATATCTTTTCTTGCTTCTGTTCCTCCTTTGCCATCGAGGTAAACTCTGGCGAATTTTGTGGTGGCAACGGCTGCGATATGATGCCATTCGCCTGGTGGGTGGGAGTAAGTAACAGAAGCTGAATTTGCTGGAGTCCACAGATTAACAGTCTTAGGATCAATAAAACCAAACTCGGGAGAATCGTTTTGTCCGAGTAACCCCACACGATTAGCGGTAATCTTTCCTGGCTTGATCCAAGCTACAATCGTAAATTCTTCGCGAGCATCAAGGAGCTTTTTTCCTGTTTGGACACAGGTGTCTTTTCCGTTAAACTCCAATGCTTTACCAAATTTACCTGCCACCCACTTGGGGTTTTTTACCAGCGTGGCATGATTTCCCTTTTCGGACAAATCTGCGGTTGCGTTACCAGCGCCTTCATCAAACAACCAAATACCAACAGCAGAGGATAAATCCACTTCAGAGACCTTAGCTTGTCCTGAGAGGACAAAGATCGTAGTTAGAGTTATTAGGATTAAGAAAAAAAGAATCGGTTTGTTTAGTACAGTTTTCATGTAGTTACCTTTTTTGTTATTTTTTTATGATCTCTACAGTATTCATAGATGTGAATATCGTAGGAATGAACCATCCGCTTCAACGATTTAAAGCGAATGAGGGTGAAATTCTTGATTTAGTTTTCGTGTTTCACGTCTCCCCACCTGACAGCCAGTTTCCCTCTTGCTGCTACATTCAGCATTCCTTTAAATCCATCCTCCATAATGGCTTTAACTTCATCATCTTTTAATGCTGCATGAAAAATGGCAACTTCATCCATTGCACCAGTGAACCAGTTGCCAGCACCATCCCATATACCACAGCCGCCAATGTTTACATTGAAATTAGAACTTCCGTGAGGACCGGGACCACCTCCCTCAATGGGTTCACCGTCAATGTAAACCCTCAAATTTTTCTTGGCTGCGACAGCGGCAATGTGATGCCAATCCTTAGAAGGATGTCCATGCTTCCAAGGGTGAGTTAACGATGACTTCGGTGTCCAGAGATTAACACTGCCGGGGTCAATAAAACCAAACTCGGGAGAATCGTTTTGCCCGACCAAACCCACGCGATTAGCGGTTATCTTGCCAGTCTTGACCCAACATACGATGGTGAACTCTGCCAGATTATCCAGAAGTTTTTGTCCTGTTTGAACGCAGGTGTCTTTTCCGTTAAACTCCAGTGCTTTGCCAAACTTGCCTTTTACCCATGCAGGATTTTTCACCAGTTCACCATGGTTGTCGTTTCCCGAAATATCCTCGGCTTTCTGGCCTTTTCCTTCATCAAAGAGCCAGACACCAGCAGCCGTTTTCATAATTTCGTCTATATTTACGCTATAGCCGCGGCTTGGTACCAAAAAGATAACAAGACCTGCACTCACACATAATAATCTCAACCTAGTTAAGTAATTCATACTTCATCCCTCCTTCAGTTTAGATCCAATCTTACGGCATGTTAACACAGATGTAATAATACTACGATTTACATTTTAAGGTATATTAGTATATGTAAGTTATATTTTGGCGGTATTTAGTACTAGTAATCATAAAATACGATAAAGAATCGGTAATCTAAAAATGGGAACGAATACAATTAGTCTAACAACAAACGATATTCAGGTCAATTTCGATTTCGAAGCTAACTTTATCAGTTTTGACGATCTGGTATATTCCAGAGCATACCTTCCTGAAGTGGAACCGATCCCTCTGTTGCGACTTGTAACGGAATNAGGTNCTGANGTGCCAACCAGAATGAATTATAACCAAACAAGCAAAATGCTGGAATTAATATACCAAAGGACTGTGGTGACAATCAGCATACAGCAAAAATCGACCCACTTGACNTTTGAACTAAAAGCGATTGACGGTCAGGAAGTGGATTTGATCATGTGGGGACCTTTTCCGACAACCATTGACCAGATAATCGGCGAAACTATTGGGGTTGTTCGCAACGATCAGTTTGCTATTGGCATTCAAGCACTTAGTCCTCAAACTATTGGAGGACAGCCACAGGAATACCNACCCTCNAGTNTCGTAGGCACTTCTNTATGGGANAGTCAAATCAGGAGCANAGAGACTGCCGTGCNAACTGATTTTGGCAGCGTNCTGCAAGCATATACTCGGCAGCAGGATGGTGGTATTCTTGGCTCGAAGATTGCCCTCTTTGGTTGCCCGGTGGGACAGGCTTTGGAACGAATTGGCGAAATTGAGTTAGCTGAAGGATTACCGCATCCGATGCTAGATGGCGAATGGACAAANACCTCGCTAACNGCAAAATCATCCTACTTGATTACTGATTTTGGTGAACATAATATTGATGATGCATTGAATTATACTCATCAGGCGGGCTTCAAGTATCTTTACCATAGCGGCCCTTTTNATAATTGGGGACACTTTGATCTTCAGCCGCAGAATTTTCCGGAAGGTGACGCTAGTTTAAAACGATGTGTTGATCAAGCTTCTGAAAGCGGTATCCGAATTGGCGTACATACACTGTCTAATTTCATTACCACAAACGACCCTTATGTGTCACCAATTCCAGAGGAACGTTTGAAAAAACTTGGTATTAGCCAGATTTTATCTGACATCTCAGTGACCGAAACAGAAATTCAGATTGTAGATCCAACACCATTTCAAGAGCAACAAACATTATCAACGGTTGTCATTGAAGATGAATTGATTCAATACAGATCAATTTCAGAAACGAAACCATGGACTCTTCAAGGTTGTAAACGGGGAGCTTTCGGCACAATTCCGGCCAACCACTCAGCCGGCACCAAGATTGGGAAACTGATAGATCATCCTTATAAAGTATTTTTTCCTAACCTTGAGTTACAGGATAAACTAGCAGAAAGGCTGGTTGAACTCTTCAATAACACGGGATTACGGCAGATTTCATTCGACGGTTTGGAAGGTTGTGAACGAACCGGACATGGTATATATGCACATCATCGATTTGTCAAACAGTGTTTCGATGGATGGAACATGGAGGTGGTAAATGATGCCAGTCGTTTACTTCACTATCTCTGGCATATTCATACACGCATGAATTGGGGAGAACCATGGGGCGCGGCCATGCGTGAAGGTCAAACAGAATATCGGTTCAAGAATCAAGAATATTTTGAACGGAACCTGTTTCCGAGAATGATGGGCTGGTTCCAACTAAGTCTTGCCTCTGGCGATTTGGAATCAACCACACTGAGTGATATTGAATGGATGCTGTCCAAATGTGCTGGTTTCGATGCCGGTTTCGCTTTATTTGCGGCATTGGATACGTTAGAAAATAACGGCCAAACGCCAATGATATTAGCAGCGATTAAGGATTGGGAAAACGCCAGACTGGCTGGAGCCTTCACTCCCAAGCTACGTGACAAACTGCGTCATTCGACTAGTGAGTTTCATCTAGAAAAGATTGATCAAAATAGTTGGGATCTTTATCAGGTTGATATTACGGACGCTTTTACCTATGTTCAACAACAGAAGCAGCCGGGTGAACCCGCAGATGAAATATGGACCTTTTCCAACCGATTTGGTATGCAGCCGTTCCAATTTATTCTTCGAGTAATCCCTGATCCCACAGCTAGCCAGAATGAAAGAGTTATAAATCCAACGTTTGAGGTAGGTTTTGAGCAAATCATTTTTTCTGTCGACTTAGAACCGAACCAATACTTAGTATGCGATGGACATCGACCAAGCCGAGTCTATGACCTCAACTGGAATTTTCTCTATGATGCCGAACCGAGCGTTGATATCCCTCAAATTTTGGATGGACAACAGGAAATTAAATTTTATTGCCATCCAGATACTAAGCATCAGGTTTCAGTCAAGTTCAAAGCTATTAGCAACCCCAAGCGATTGTCGGTACCATAGGCATAAGCTTCCTCGCTGATATCACCAACCTCGTTTCAACTAACAGACCAAGATGGTAAAAAATGGATCTTAATCAACAGTAAGATTCTATTTAGAAACGCGATCGATCAGATTCAATTGAGTTGGTTGACTACATACTACTGCCCTCCCTAAAACCAAAGTAAATCAAGCAACGATTTCAATTCTCATCCCTGTTTGACAAGAATTGATTTTGATGCTAGCATGAATTTTGATCATATTGGTACAGCNTTACTGTCTCTATTACGTTACCCNNTCAATCCATTTAAGGCATTTTCTATGATTTAGTGACTGCTAANGGAGGTTTTAGCAGGTTGANAANTAAGATTCCTTTCNCANNTTCACCNAAGTTTTGATTCCAACTTCATTACCCTGATATGTTGAGTTTGCTAAGAGGTTTCAGTCTGATGGTTGACGATTCACTTGATATACCAGTTGGGATGAGAGTTGGGACACGAATACGTTCACCAATACGAGGGCTGACTGATGTAGTTTGGTTCTAAAAGTAGAGACATTTCTGGATATAGGATCGGAATAGTTTATTGTCAAACAGCGTTAATTCTATTAAAATTGTGAAGACCCTAGAAATAAAAATAACAGGATAGGAGTGTTTGATGTTCAAAAATTTAAGTCCAGGTGCAATTGGCATCAGTGCTGATATGCATCAGGGTATGGAGTTAGCAAAACATGCCGGTTTCGATGGGCTGGATCTCAATATTGGTGAAGCGTCCCAAATTGCCGAAGAGAAGTCAGTCGGGTATCTTAAAGAACTCTGGGAAGAAGCAGGCTTAAAAATGGGTACTTGGGGGTTTCCTGTGGCGTGGAACGGATCATCCCAACAATATTATGAATCCCTGTCTCGTCTGCCAGCATTAGCAGAGTTAGCTGCTGAACTTGGTTGTTTTCGCACTGCAACTTGGGTACCCCCATCCTCTAATGAAAGATCATTTCAGGAAAATTGGGATTTTCATGTAGGACGGTTTGGGCCAGCAGCCGAAATACTGCGCGATTATGGACATTCGCTTGGACTAGAGTTCATTGGTCCGCGAACAAGTCGAGCAAATGCGAAGCATGGTTTTGTTTTTACGATGGATGGCATGCTGGGTTTAGCAGCTGCGATTGGTACAGGTAACGTGGGCCTTTTACTTGATGCATGGCATTGGTATACTTGCCAGTCAACGCTTTCTGATCTCCAACACCTTCGGCGTGAGGATGTCGTTTGCCTGCATGTGAATGATGCACCACAAGGTATCCATGTGGAAGATCAGATTGATAATGTTCGTTGTATGCCGGCGGAAACAGGGGTAATTCCTCTAGGTGNATTTTTCAAGATTCTGCATCAGATTGGCTACGATGGGCCNGCTACGGTTGAGCCATTCAACGAACGTATCCGTCAGATGTCCCCAACTGATGCGGCGCAAGCAACTAAAGATTCGCTGGACACTGTTTGGGAACAGGCAGGTTTAGCCTAAGGACATGTCGGTTTTTGAAACNCCAGATCAACTTTATGGTTGTGTTGGTGGATTGTTGAACAAAATGGGCGNGGATCCGATTGCCTTNGCGGAACTTCAGAGTTTGAAGCTGAAAGTTAAATTCATTTTCCATGAGCCGGAATCATCAATTTTCCTAGCAGTGGAGGATGGAACACATTCAATTTATTATGGGGAGACTTGTCAGAAACCGGATATTGAATTAGCTATGTCAGGTGATGTCGCCCACTATTTCTGGATGGGTGAGNTTAATGTCATGCAAGCAATCACAAAACAACAAATTGTTGCCAGTGGACCTCTGGGTAAAATTATGAAACTTGTTCCGTTGATTAAGGCGGCAATTAAGCTTTATCCGCAACATTACGAGCAGTGCATTAGCTAGGGTTGAGGTGTCCAAGCTATGACAGTTCCAAAACTGGCAAATTCGCTATGATNTCCTGANGTCAGGATTCNNGATCCTTGCACGACAACCTTAGCACNCAGGCTAGTAATTTTGTAACTTGTNGGTTGATCTTTGNCAATTAGCGGATNGTNGTTTTCTGCTTTTAGCTTGTCCAATCGATAGTGCACTGATCGATGGCCNCCTACTTCGAATTCGCATGAAGTGTTCTGNTGATCGGCATCTTCATACAGAACTTCAATTGTACATACTGTGTCGAAGTCAGAAGTATTTGATACGCAGATGGATTCGTGGGAGAAGTAACCGCCGCCGCCTACTTCCCATTCTTTCTCTTCTTTCGTTAGACTAGCCATGTATCCGTCTGGAACAATCCAAACATAGGCGCCATCTCCTTCTGAGAAGTATGATTTTAGGATTTTTTCAATCGCCTCAGAAACTTCTTCAGGGGATGTGAACTGTTCGATATCAACCGATATAAAATTATTGTAATTTGTTATCCCGCGGAAGCTAATCTGGCTGGCCTCAGGGTTGAACTGGCCGTTGATGTTCATAATTATTTTCCCGCTTTCCAGGACAACGACCTGTCCTATTCCCTTTGAAGCAATCCAGTCTTTAAACGCCGAGTTTACAAGCACATTTACGGTCTGCAAATCATCTATTTCATGACTGTAGTCTCTAATTGTATTTAAAAGCTTGGTAAATGACATGGTTTGTTCTCCATTATTATATTTCTATTTTGGTATTAGGAAATCTTCTAGATCTAACCATGAATCGATTAATAGTATAATTCCCGGTCGATGGATTTCTGGATTGTATTCTNNATTNTTGGTGATTGAGACTGTTGAAATTCCGAAATAATCGATGACCTGACGAGCAACATGNTTATCACCAATCAATACTCCGATATCAGCAGATAAAATGGCAAGAAAATCCGTTATTGAGTCACCGATATAAAGCGTCTTGCCAATTTTAGAACGATGCCTCTCGAAAAAAGACAATTTGTCCTGAGCGGAAGTTACGTTCTGTCGGATTTCACCGGTTGACTTGTTAAAATCGTCAAAAACGAGATAGTTTGTCCATATCTGATCACACAATTCACCCATTGCACTTTGGATTAATGTCTTCGACCAGTTAGCTGAAAGAATCTCAATTTCTACTGCTGATNCTTGCAGCCCCTTTAGCACCTTAGCAACACCTTCCCGTTTCAACACGTTGCNACCGAGTTNTTTCAGGTCATGCTTTGTCAACCCGCGCAAGAACTTCTGTTGTGTGACACGACGAAGTGATTCTTCCTCAATCGGTTTAAACGACTCCAGAAAATCAATCAGATGGTTCGATGATTCCGATGTTGCGATCCATCTTTGAACGTTCGATTCCTGTTGTGAAACGTACCATTGTACCACCTGCTCCCATTGTTCTAAAAACTGGTCCTGATTGCTCCGGTTTTCAGCAGCAGTCAAAACCAACGGGCTGATTGTATCCTTTTGCGTCACAGTTCCATCAAAATCGGCAATCAGCTTAGCAATCGGATAGTTGTTCACACCATAATTCATTTAGAGGTTAGGGTGTGTCATTTGGCTGGGAATCACTGCNGTATCGAATTCTTCCTGGGTTAAAAGATCCATCTCAACTGCTACTTGTTTAAGCGTTTTACCTTCTGAGTGCGCCTTCTTGGCCACCGCGGCAGCTTGATCATAGCCGATGTGCGGAGCTAGGGCCGTTACAAGCATCAATGAATCGTTTAGATAGTGATCAATTTGGCCAAGGTTGGCAGTGATGCCAACGACGCAGTTTTCATTCAATGAATTACAAGCGTCACCAAGCAAGCGTATCGATTGCAAAACGTTAAACGCCATTACTGGCATATACACGTTCAGTTCAAAGTTACCGGAGGCACCGGCAATCGAAACGGTAGTATCATTGCCAATTACCTGAGCGCATACCATGGTCATGGCTTCGCATTGTGTTGGGTTAACCTTACCGGGCATAATTGAACTGCCTGGTTCGTTTTCTGGCAAGCTAATCTCGCCAATTCCGCATCGCGGTCCACTGCCGAGCCAACGGATATCGTTAGCGATTTTGTTAAGAGAACATGCCAGTGTTTTCAGTGCTGAACTGGCTTCAATCAATGCATCTCGGGCACCTAGGGCTTCAAATTTGTTGGGTGACGTAATAAATGGGAATTCGGTTCGTTCCGCAATCGCCTGAGCTGCAAGTTGGGCGTATTCAGGATGGGTGTTTAGGCCTGTACCAACCGCAGTACCACCGATGGGCAGTTCGTAAAGATGTGGTAAAGCGTGATCAATGGTTCTAAGTGCGTTAGTGAGTTGTTGTCCATACCCCGAGAATTCCTGACCTAGAGTTAGTGGTGTTGCATCTTGCAGATGGGTACGTCCAATTTTTACGATATCTTTGAATTCATCAGCTTTCTCAAGCAAGGCGTTTCGCAAATGGGTAACTGCTGGGATTAGGTGATTCTTGATTTGGTTAACCGTTGCAACATGAATGGCGGTTGGAAAGGCGTCATTTGTTGATTGTGATTTATTTACATGATCGTTTGGATGAATCGGTGTTTTGCTACCCAGTTCCCCTCGGTGCATTTCAATGGCACGATTGGCAATGACTTCATTAGTATTCATATTAGTTTGAGTACCGCTTCCAGTTTGCCAAACAACCAGTGGGAAGTGGTCGTCCAGATCTCCGTTAATAACTTCCTGTGTTGCTTCTAAAATTGTTTTTTCTTTTTCCTTGTCGAGTAAACCTAATTCCGCGTTTACCTTTGCCACGGATTGTTTTACAATACCTAGTGCCCAGATCATTTCTCTTGGAAACCGTTCGCCGCCAATTTTAAAATTTTCTAATGATCGTTGTGTCTGCGCACCCCAGTATCTGTCAGCAGGGACCTCAATTTCTCCCATACTGTCTTTTTCAATTCTGGTACTCATGACATTCTCCCTTCTCAATTTATTAGTTTAATCAGCATGATTGAAAATTATAGCATCCTGCCAAAACTTGGCTCAAGGTTCTTTCTTAACAGTGTTTTATTAATCATGTTCTGTTCTTCGGAACATGAATGGGTTGTTGAAGACATTTATTATGCGGGTTCGTAATATTTCCGTGGAATCCGAAAAGGGCTGGGCGTCACTCTAAATCAAGATATGAAGGTCAAAAAGGTAAGCTCTTTTCGGTTTTTGACTTCCTTTTTTGATTGTCTTTGTTTAGAATGTCCAAATTATCTCATGTTTTCTATTTTCAAAAGGCTTCTTCTTAGTTATTTACAAGCGAATAATATTGCAACAACTAAATGGAAGGTTAAAAAATGGGCCAATACATTACAGAGGCGCAGTGGGAACACTTTGACGATGAAGGTTACGTCCGAATTGGACAGGTGGTTAATGACCAACTGCTTGCTACTATCCAGCAACGTATGGATGATATCATGCTTGGTAAGGCGCCGCTTGATTACGATAAGATTATGATGCAACTCGACCGTGAACCGGGAACAGGCAAGCCTGGTCCTCAGAGTAATGGTCACAAAGGTGCTACATTGCTATATCGAAAGATCCAGATGTTGGAGTATGATCCGGTGTTTCTTTCATATATGAAGACTCCAGTTTTTCAGGAAGTCTGTACTAGGATTTACGGTCAAGATACCCCTATAACTTGCTTGCGAGCTATGTTTATGAATAAGCCTGCTCACGAAGGCACCCGTTTAACTTGGCATCAGGATAGATGGACTGATCTTGATATAGATCCGCAGATCACGATCTACACAGCATTAGATCCTGCTACTATTGAAAATGGTTGTATTCATATTGTACCCAGATCCCATAATAATTTGATTAATCCATCTAACGGATCTGGATTCTTGACTCAGGAACAGATTGATGATCTCTTAACCGAATATGAGCCAATTCCAGTCGAATTGGAAGCTGGTGAGGTAGTACTGTTGCACAATTGGACACTTCACAGTTCAAGTACGAATCAGACTGATATCCCACGCCGTGCGTTTAGTATTTGTTATATGGATGCTGTTACCAAATCAAGCCGTGAAACAACGTTTTCTCTTATCTTTGGTGAAAACTCTTTAAGCGTAGAACAACTTGAAGCCAAAACATGATACATGTTTCTGCAAAGTTCAAACCTGTTACTAATAGCCTAGATATGCCCTTCGCAGATCAGGACTTGGTAGATAGAGCGGTAGGTATTACGATCTTTGATCTGTCAGATCGGTGTTATNATTCTCCTGTTTCATNGTTGACTCAGGCTTTTTATCCATGAGTGTTNCATGAAACTTNTTACTATATAATAATGTTTNATTTTACAAAGGTGATTGGAGGAACACATTATGAAACACTTTATATTATTTTTTCTTTTAGCCGCACTTTTTCAACCAATTCAGGCGAGAGCGCAGGAACTGGTATTGTATTTTCCGTTTGAAGGTAGTGGTGACACCGTAGATGACAAATCGGGCAAAAACAATCATGGAAAATTTGATAATGGAAAAGCTAAAAGAGTAGCAAGCAAAGATAAGCCGTTTGGCAAAGCCATGGAATTTGAAAAGGCGAGAATTATAGTTAAGGATAGTGCAAGTTTAAGTGGTGATATGAAGGCGATTTCTTTTGTCTTATGGGTCAACAAATTTACTGAACCTGGAGGAAACGGAGTATTGCCTCGTATCATTTCCCGGGCGAGCGATAAGCATGAATTGGCTATGGACAGCGGGCATATGGCACGAGGGAATTTTGCCCTCTACGCTGGAGGAATTACTGGTTGGAACAAAGGGATGCCAATCAAGGAAAAAAAATGGCATCATATTGCTGTCACCTATGATGGCAAAGTTTTCGACATGTATCTCGACGGAAAA
>NZUQ01000146.1 GCA_002697225.1 Candidatus Poribacteria bacterium | reverse complement strand
GGCGTTTTTGATTCCTTAGAGACTTTACTGGCAGTAGCAGGCGGAAGCACCATTCCCAATCGACAGACTCTTACTGTTAGCACTACAGAAGTAGAGGGCGGAGGCACTACTCCCGATTGGGCTATCGGTGACATATTAGGAGTAGCAGGTGAGACAAACAGCGCGTTTGGTCGAATTCTAACGGTTGAGCAACTCAACGGTGAAGCTAAAGTTACAGTTGAGTTGCTTGAAAACCCTTCAACGAATCGGATCGAGAATCGATTTAGCAACAGGCCGGGTGACACAACAGTTACTGATAAAGTATACCGTGACGCGGACGGTAATTACTATACTACTGATCCTGACCCGAACGACGGTGATGATTTAGCTCAGATGGTGCAGAATGGAGAGCTTGTGGAACTGAACGCAGGCCCGGAAACAAGTTCTGTCATGACGACGAATCCTTCAGCACTTTTCTCTGATCCCCAAATATNAGAGGATTTTGATANCATTCTAGANGAGATTGANNGGCTAAATAATACNGTCATTAATGCACGAGCTATCAACTCAAATCGGGGGTTNCGTGCCGAATCAGCGCAAGAATCATTGTCNGCAGAACAAACTAGTGTTGAGTCAGTTTTAGCTAGTATTATGGANACCGATACNGCATTGGCTTTGACAGAGCTCCTTTCCTTACAGGANTCTTACCAGTTGACCCTTAACGTGGTGAACAAAGCTTTCCAACGCTCTCTAGTAGACGTCCTCGGTTAATTTGAAAACAACACATCAATTTTAGTAAAGCCATTCTCCATATGAAGTAAGAAGTACAAGAAACCGNCTGTTGTCGTTGTTTTTTTATACTCCTNACTTTATTCATGTTGTCATCAAATATTATTCTAGCTACATCCTTCTCACCAGAAGAAAATCACCAATCCTTAAACGGGAAAATTTTTGTATTGGCTNAAATACCGTAGACACTCCATAGACTACCCACTACGAATTCACCAAGTACCACCCCCAAGAAAAAAGGAGAAAATCTTCGGTGGACACCCANCCCACCNTGTTTAAGCGTTACCCATTTGATCAGGGTTGCAACCATGAGTGATAGCCAAAGCCAGTTCATACACCAATCATCTGCGCCAGANACAGCGTAACCAACTGCATGAAAAGGCCACCAAAAGAATTTCATTCGAAAAAGCATCANGACGAATGTGAAAACCATTCCAACCCCAATAAACATCGACTCCAAAATCCTAGGACCTGAGGGATGATTCATCTGCTGTTGTAATTTGCGGAAAGGCTCCCATCCAAACCCACCTCCAGAACCAAAATGATATGAATCATGTGCATATGCCCAAAACGAAGAAACGGATCCTACAATGATGGCCAGGATTATTGAGATTATAAGTGGGCTTGAACGAAACCCAGATCGTTCAGCTAGTTTAAACCCTTCGAGTTGGTGAGGCATTGCATGGCTGCGATGCGCCCGATTAAAGAAGAAGAAAAATGAGAGTACTGTCAAATTTTGCCTACCTAGAAATCGAGTACCTAAAAATGTTGCTAATGTGTAGTCGGCTCCCATAACATGCAGGTCATGAGCAGGAGCACCCGATTCAGCTCGCATTCTTGTAATTCCTATGGACAAAAAATAGTAAATCAGAAAAAAGGCAACAGCTATCCAAATAGTCAATCCCATCTTGTAAGAAAACCCAACAAGGTAGGCTAGACCAAGAATAATTCCGAGAATAGCATTCCGATACCTCATTGGTTCATTAGATTCATCTAGGCCAGAACGACCTACTGCTGCGTGTTTGAGAATTCGCGTTAAATATTTCCGGCTAGTCCATACNGCGAATATAGATAATCCCAAGTAGGCTCCAAGGGATTGTTGGCGATCATATGGAAACCCAGGTAAAGATCTCATTCCAAGAATTGCTCCCAACACATGTTGTGATTTACGAAAGAGAAAAAAGAACCAACATGAGAATGATAGATCTATCGGCATGAAAAACCCAAGTCCAATGACGAATGGATAAATTGAAAAACGTACTGTCCCAAGAGCATTCCAAGGTTTTTCAGTAAANAAATAGCCAATATTTCGAAATCGAACGCCAATGATAGGNATACTCGGTATAAAATAACTCAGCCCATTAACAACATTTAAAATGGCAACTAAGANAAATGCGATCCAAAAGAGTCGATTACTGAAGAATTGTGTCCCGCTACTCTGTGTCATAGCAAAAGGAAGCTCAATAATCGGATAAGCCAATTTTTCATTTTCCGTCCATTTTTTACGAAGAATCGAGTTTATACATACCATAACAAATAAAAGCGCCACAATAAACGTTGTCCACCACAACATCGGTGGTATCCATGCTTTAAATCGTGCAAGACTGTAAAGCGTTGATTCACCCTCGTAATATCCCTCAAGAATCGACTTATCTTGAATGGTTAGCCATTNTGGCATGTAGCGAAAAAAGAGATCTCTCCANTCATTTTCCGGCGTTTCAAACCAAGAGACGTGACCAATCAAGGGAACAAGAATTTGTCCAAAATCGTGTGAAGCAACAACGCTTCCCATACATAATAAGATATAAATTGTGAGCAATTCGCTTTGTGTCAGCATCCAATCAGGTTGAATGTTTTTTATCCACCGATTTAGCAGTATAATTACAAACAGGCAGAAAATGACGTTAAAAAAAAGCGACATTGTGGTTGGAAACAATCCCCACCAGACCATCTCCGTGTAGATAATCCAGTAGGAATTAAGGAATTAAGAGGAATTAAGAGGAGTGAAATTAAAACAGACCTNCGGGTTATCTTATGTGGCATGGTTACTGAGAATTGGCAACGCATGATACGAAGTATCTGGATAAGAAAAAATCAAGGCTACGANATCAGTGAAATTTACTGCCAAGAATTGTGCCATACGAGAGGATTCTGCTCTTCATTTGCCAGTAAATCACCAATTTCCAGTGATTCAAACAGGTNTTGCGGTAATATATTCCTTTTACCATTGAAGCAACTGCCATCCGGCATAAAAGCACACGTCATTGCACGACGATATTTATTGGTCATGTTAGCACCAGCGCCATGTGCACAAAGACCATTATGCCACACAATCGATCCGGCTGGACATGGCACTGGTACGGGATCAATGTCTCTCCATTCTGGATAGACATTGAAGAGTTCACCAACATTATGTCCNATACCAACGTTATCGAATCGAGCGGTTTTATGAGACCTTGGTATGTACCACATGCAACCGTTTTCCAGCGTTGCATCGTCAAGCGCCAACCAAAAAGAAATTGCATCGTGCGAATCAAACGACCAATACGGAACATCAAGATGCCAAGCTGTCGGATTTCCATGTGGTGGCTTGATAAGAGCTTGATCATGCCAAACACGAATACCTTCTGTTCCAACNAGGTCGTTGGTTAACTTCCCAAGNCGAGGATCATAGACTAATTCACGCAAAGCATCATTTGTGTCAGCTAANCTAAGACATTGGGTAAAAACCCGAGCATAAAAATCCTGNGGATTCGCTTGATTNGTTAGATGCTCAACCGATCCTCCTAGTCGATCGGTAACAGCATCTTCAACAGATTGACGCCACATTTCTAATTCATCGTCATCGAGAAATTTTTCAACCACCAAAAATCCATGTTCATGATACGACTCAATTTGAGTACCCGTAAGTTNACTTATCATTATNTCTCCATTTTGCGGGAACAACAGCCCTCCTCAACTGAGGTTGAGCGATATTTATGGAATCAATCCTTTACTGAATTTCAACTTCACTACCCGCATCTTGGCTACGGTAAATACCATCNAGAATTTGCATTACCTGTAACGATTGCTCTGGAGGAACTGGCGATGGNGCTCCATCAAGAATCGCTTGGGCAAATTCAATACACTCTTGTGCATGTGCTTCTTCAAGACCTTCGGGAAAGTTTGTCAGGGTTTTTTCATTATATTCTTTGGCCTCAAGGTCAGACCACAAAAACTCACACTTTGGCCAGTGACATCCAGCCTTTGTTCCGTAAAGCCACATCTGCATATCCTCACCAGTGGTACGATGGTGAAGNAGCCAACTGATTTCAATGACAAGTGTTGCACCATTTTCAAATCTAATAAATGCGGAAGCGAAATCTTCAACATCATACTCCGATGGGATTTCACTCTTCCCACCCCCCGTAAAGGCTCCCTCCTGATGTGCTATTTCGGCTCTAGAAACACCACTCACCGCTATCGGCTGTGGATTTCCCATCAACCAAAGCGTGAGATCTAAAATATGAACTCCAATATCGATACAAGGCCCACCCCCACTATTCTTTTTAAGAATAAAACCAGGGCCAGTTGGTGCTCCCCAACGACGAAGCATCCAACTTCTAGCATGATAAATATCACCGAGAATTCCTGTGTCAATCTCAGCTTTCATAGCCTTAGAATTAGCTTGAAAGCGAAAGTGCTGCGCCGTCATTAGTAGCTTACCGGATCGATCACGAGCTGCAATCATGTTTTTAACATCCTCGGGTGTCGGTGCCAACGGCTTTTCACATATAACATGCTTTCCTCCTTCAAGTCCACCAATAGAAAGTGGTGCATGGTACATATTTGGTGTACAAACATCAATAATATCAATATCCGGATCAGAGAAAAGCTCTGAAGGGTCAGTAGTCAGCTTGGTCACCTTATGTTCTTTACCCCAATTACTCAGAACATCTTCTCGAATATCGCAACCAGCGACAATTTCTGCATTTTCAGAAGCATTCCAACCCGGAATATGGGTATTTGAGATACCACCAACACCAATTATTGCAACCTTTAAGATCTTAGACACTGCCAGTCTCCTGTAAACTATTTATAATTCGGAAAAACACCGATTAATACTATCTTAGGTTTCAGTGGCTTGTCAACACCTTGCGTTGCAATATTCATAAGACTTCCTTCGTGAAAGTGTAAACTGGTCTAAGCCAAGAAGCGAAAAAAACGCCATTGACATAAAGGGAATAGAGAATCTTTAACATTACAACCGATATCACAAGGATAAATTGAATTAAGATAAAAACCACATCAATTCTATTAAAACTCAGGCCCCGTAATGTCGTATGTCGATTAGTTCCATCAACAGAAAAACCGCGACATTCAATAACCTGACTCAAATTAGTGGCTCTTCGAATATTATTAGTTAAAATTGGACGTACTGCATTTAGAAATCCAGCAAACGTACGAAGTATATTGAGACGAAAATAGCGGAATCCACGAAGCTTTTGAGACTGAATAACAATTTTTGCATCAGAAATAACAAGAGGTACATATTGCACTGCAACAGTTGTCATAAAAGCGAGGCCATAAGGCACACGTAGTTTGATCAATCCAACCAACAAATCNCTNGCCTGAGTCGTTGAAATAACGTAATAACCAACACTAATNGAAGCACTAAACCGTAGAGATTGGATAATACCGTGTACTAAGCCTTCACGATANAAATGGACATTNCCTACCAACGTAAAAAGTATTGTTCTCGGAAATCGNTCATAAAATATCGCTTGGCTATAAATTGTTGCCCAAGTTCCAATTACCAAAATACCCGTGAATANCCCAATCTTTTTCCAAGATCGAACTGAAGTCACNGCTAAACCAAATACAAAGAANAAGCAAAACGAAAGCATAATCGGACTGTCAAGCAACACCATCAANACACCAATNGTAGCAAGTAAAACAATCTTTGTCCGGGGATCAAACACCATTTTTCGATAACTCAAACAGTAGAAACATTATTGCACAANACTATTAAATCGTAACTTTTCATNACAATCAATACGTTTTAGACTTCAGCGATCCTCAACAATTTCGAGTAGGGTAATTTTGATCATATTNTCGGCCTTGGTTGTAAGCACAGTGGTATGCTCGGGAATTTTGATTGTTCTTTACTCNCTCTATAATGGAATTTCACCAATGCCAACCTCACCAAAAGTCAAACGCCAACTGTTGCATNTACTGAGTCANAACGAAATCCAAGGAACAATTTNCGAGTTGGGATCAGGTTGGGGAACATTGGCATTCGCGCTNGCACNAAGATTTCCGAAATGCAGGATCATCGCCTACGAAAACTCATTGGTTCCNTATATATACTCACAAATATACAAATTAGTCATCAAGACAGAAAACCTACACATNAAACAAGAAAATTTCTTTAACGNCCNTTTAAGCNAAGCTGACGTAATTGTNTGTTACCTGTCCCCNNATATAATGGCATGCTTACAACCTAAACTTGAATCAGAACTACGACAAGGNACTTTGGTGCTTACCAATACATTTGCTTTACCAAGTTGGATACCACAACAAACTGTTGAAGTGGAGGATCTATACGGAACAAAGATCTACATTTATTTAAACCAAAANAAAATATAAGGAAACCGTTCGTCAAAATAAAGCGAAGAGAAACCAGGAGATAGAATATGGCTTGGATCAAAACCATACCATGGTCTGCGGCAAACAAACAGTTACGCCGTGCCATTGAAAAACAAAAAAGACTATATCCTACTGAATATGAGATGTCGGATCAAACTTTAGATAGCATAAACGAAAGTATTGTCAATTCTCACAGTCTAATTCCAGATGCTTTATACCATGCATTTGCCAATTTTGGTGTATTGATGNCACCAGAATTACCATTGACTCGAAAACAACATGAAATGATTTCTACCGTCGTATCTACNACTAANCGTTGTGACTACTGAATTACCTCTCACGCAGAGTTNCTGCGTCAGGTAACNCTGGATGAGAATCTAGTGAANACATTAATTGACGATTACACAACGGCACCTGTAAGTCNAGGTGATGCTGTCATGCTGAATTATGCTGTAAAGTTAACAAAAGACGCAACCTCAATTACCTCTACCGATCATAAGAACTTACGAACTGCCGGTTTCAATGATCAAGCTATCCTACAAATCACGCTGATAGCCGCGTGGTTTAATTATATTAACCGGGTTGCTGATGCCCTTGGAGTTGGGAAAGATTAAAANAATTCACAAGAAAATCATGTTATTGATTATTAGCCTAATTTGTATCCTCGTNTGTCTTTTGATTGGTTGTAGNTTCTATTTGGAGCGNGCAAAACAAAATGACTTATNAGAAAGCTTACAAGGTATCCCNCAATATCAAGTGGAAATTATGAGGGATACGTGGGGTGTTCCTCACNTTTTTGGGAAAACCGATGCAGATACAGCNNACGGGTTAGCTTACGCGCATGCAGAAGATGACTTTGAAACCATCCAAGAACTCTTGCTTACAATCAAANGCAAACTGGCTTCAGTAATGGGCAAGGATCTGGCTCCTTACGATTATTATGTACAATTATTTCGAATATGGGATGATGTCAATGAAAAATACGATGCTCTTTCTGCCGACATTCGATCTGTGTGTGANGCNTATGCNAACGGACTAAATCTCTATGCNTCTCAACATCCACAATTNTTNGAACGAAACATTTGGCCAGTAAAAGGTANAGATATCGTCGCAGGTTTTGTTCATAAACTNCCTCTTTTTTTTGGGGTTGATAATGTNCTNAAGCAAATTTATCAAGCNGNGNAAAACCCNAANGTCNGCCAANCTGNNNTAGGCTTNCAACAANGNATNGGCTCAAATTTTCTAGCTGTTGGNCCNAACCGTTCAGCAGANGNNGCCACNCGNGTTGCNATTAANACACANCANCCNTGGGAAGGACNAGTGGCTTGGTATGAAGCTCATGTTGTTAGNGANGAGGGNTTGAACCTCTATGGAGGNCTTTTTCCAGGTTCNCCNATCGTGTTGTTAGGACACAATCAACACTTAGCTTGGGGACATACNGTNAATTATCCCGANCTGATCGACGTGTACAAATTGGAGATTAATCCTANCAATCCTAATGAATACCGTTTTGATGNTCAATGGCGATCATTGGAAATTCGGAAAGTTCCNATTGAAATCCGACTCTGGCGTAATTTTCGATGGACNTTCCATCGAGAAACNCTCTGGTCTGTACATGGNCCNGCGTTGCGAAATGCCAACGGTGTTTATGCTATCCGTTATGCTGGNATAGGAGAAATCGGGCAAGTAGANCAATGGTATCGTATGGGAAAGGCCAAAAACTTGGAGGAATTTAAAGCGGCTATGCGATTACATACAATTCCGATGTTTAATACCGGATATGCTGATCNANAAGGCAACCTNTATTATGTNTATAACGCCCTACTNCCCCTNAGAAATGAACAATATGATTGGTCAGGCTACGTTAAAGGAAATAGNTCCAGTACTTTATGGACNCGTTATCTTTCTTATGACGACCTTCCGCAGGTTGAAAANCCACCTTCTGCGTTNCTACAAAGTTGCAATAACAACCCATTNCAAACAACAATAGGNNTTGGNAACCCAAACCCNTTGGAATACTCNTCAGTTTTTGGAATCGAAGATATGATGACCAATCGTTCCNTNCGAGCTAGAGAGCTTTTNGGAAACAATTCGGCTNTAACTCGGNAAGAATTTNTCCAATANAAATTTGACAAATATTATTCACANGATTCTGTTTTAGCTNAGAGCATCCATCNATTCTTNGAAGAAGCNACAACCGAAGACCCAGAACTGGCCAAAGCGATCGATCTCATNCGATCTTGGGANCTTCAAACTGACATTAATAATCGNGCGGCGGCGTTAGTCATTCTAACTTTTCGACCTAAGGACAGACCCNCCGACTTTCAATATNACTATCCTCTGTTTNTAAAGAGATTGANGGAAAATATTGAGCTTTTAAANCAGAACTTNGGTCGAATTGATGTTACTTGGGGANAAATCAACCGTTTGATTCNTGGCNACATAGATNTGCCTATTGCAGGTGGACCCGATATTTTGCGTGCGATNTATAGTCAACCTATNGANGNAGGTCGTTTAAAGGGAGTNGCAGGCGANTGNTTNTTNCAAATCGTNGAATGGGATGGACAAGNANATCTGCAAAGCTGGGTTATCAACCAATACGGCAGNCATTCCTGGNAGAAGACTTCTCCTCATTACACTGATCAGTCTCTACTATTCGCTCGAGAGGAAATGAGGCCAACCTGGTTTGCTAAAGAGGATATTCTGGAAAACCTTGAACGAAGATATTCACCTGGGCANGATTAATCCACTCATNTTCTTGGGGAATATTCCAGTCCTTGGAAGATGATGCTAAATACTGGTCAAATAATGGCTCTGAGTTTAGCCTCTGATCGCATTGGCACTTATTCCTCGAACTCAGGATAATCACCGTCTAGTACAAATGTGAAGGCAGCAAGGAAAAAGTGCTGNGTAGTGGGAGAAAACTAAATAGTATTTCTATCTCAGATAAAATGACGAAGGAGGATACTAATTTTTTATCGGAAATTGAGAGCAGTAGTAAAAACAAAACAAAGGGAACTTTCCCTCTCTTTGATAAAGGAGGGTTTGAACTTGCAAAAAAAACATTAAAAAAACAGTGATTATCCTAAAGGTAAAAACCTTAAAGAAGAAAAACTTACAAAGCCACGNGGTTGGAATCCAGATAGTCTTGAGCCTGNCAATGATTTCTGGCAGATTGATAAGGAGAAAAAATTNACAGGAGATTCATCTGTTAAGATAATTCCTGCTGCAAAATCATTTAATTTGGCAACGGAGAACATTGAAGTCAATCCAGAACTGATTTCTGTAAACTCAGAAATAATGGCAATGGGTGATGGCGGTTTNTCTGCAAAACTTCGCTGGATTGGGTTGAAAGGGATTTTAAGAGAAGATCAATTAACTAAAAGTGAAAAAGATGAAGTGCATTCCCAGCCACATATCACCATCGTTACTTATTTGGTGGTGTTGATCGCGGGGCAGTACCAGACAGCGTAGTAAACGGCATTATGTGGAAGGATTATCAGGATGATCGTCCATATTTTGATATGTCCGGGGTGGATATTCCTTTCAGTTCAACAAACGAATGTTGGTTGCCGCATAATACAAATTATTTACGGACATTAGCTTATCTTAAAACCATTCAAAATTGACTATTCCTTCGATGGTTTGTCAGCAAATTTTTAACGTGATCACAATTTCCAATCAAGTATGCTTTTCTCAGAGCAAAATTTGTGGGGGAAGATAGATTGAAGTCAGTATAATTCGGTTTGACTTAGCTCACAAACATAAATAAAATTAACAGGAATGATACACTTGTGAACTCCCTTCTCACTCTTCCCAAAATTCAATATGTTTTCAATGCATAACCTAGAAACAATTAGAATAGAANAGTGAACAAATTCCTTACNAATGCTATCAACACGCTAACAGAGGATGGTAAAACAGAATGAATACTAAATTGATAAAAGCTACCAGTCTATTACTATTTTTCACCTTTGGTATNGTNATTATNGGATGTGNAACCCAAGAACAGAGAGANAAAAAAAGAGAAGAAAANAGAACACAGAAATTCGTCCTACAGCTAAATAATAGAAANCAGGATATCAAGACTCGTGTGAATGCAGCNAGNGCCTTAGGTCGGATAAATACTCCCACNACNCAAAAAGNATTGGNTAGNGCCATCCCCATGCTGATTGAAGCGCTAGACAATNCTGATACCAGCACACGAGCTTTCGCCGCGAGTGCATTGGGCAACATTGGTAAATCAGCAAAAAAAGCAATACCAAATCTTACAAACAACTTAAGAAATGATNGGAGTGACTTGGTTCGTGGATCTGCAGCTTACGCTTTAGGGCAAATGAAAGAATCAGCCCAGAGCGCAATCCCTGACCTAGTAAAGGCATTGGATGACGAAAATGAGTTAGTGCGNCAAAGTGCGGCTAAAGCCTTAGGCCAGATTAACCTACCTCAAGCAACTGAAGCGTTAAAACGTCACAAANCAAACACACCAAANTAAACTTTTAGCAACGAGAAANCNAGTGTTATAATTGGTGATGGATNCTTTGGGTTGCGGCATAGATTTGAGAATAAACTTGCATCCTTTCCTCATATTTCTTCTGAACTTCCTCTCGTGGATAGTAAACCTCCTTAGTTCGAACTAATTGNTCAACTGCCGANCGAATTGAAGGATACTTTCCAATTGCTGTTCCCGCTAATATAGCAGTCCCTAAACAAACACCTTCTGAAACATCAAGAGCAATCACNTTTTTACCAAANATGTCTGCTTTAAGTTGGAGCCACTGATTTGATTTGGCACCACCGCCGATCGCCCGAATTTCGTTAATTGTCACACCAGCAGAGTCTAAAAGCGTGAGGTTGTGTTTAATCTCAAAGCTNATACCTTCCAAAATTGATTTGACCANGTCTGATTTGCTTGTACCAAGCGTTAATCCNAGTATTGCCCCTTTGGATTCAAGATCCATTTTNGGAGTACCTGAACCATTAAAATGAGGTAGGAGCATAACTGGNGACGGTTCCTCNGACATTGATTCGACCAAAAGATCATAGACGTCCTGCCCAGATGATGNTGCCTGCTCAACTTCGTATTGTGCGAAATTNTCACGGAACCACCGCAGAATGACCCCTCCACTTGACACAAAACCAAGCGTGACATACATATCATCAACTACATGCGGATAACACGAGAAATTACCATCGATCATATGTTGATTCAGTACAGGCGTAGTAAACGCTGGTACAATACATTCAACAGTACCAGTAGCATCCATCACATCCCCCTCATCAATAATCCCCGCACCGAGGGCACCACATGGTTGATCATGCCCCCCAGTAACACCAACGACGTTCTCGGGTAACCCCAAATCTTTGGCAATATCAGAACCAATTTCGCCAATTATTGTGCCTGAAGCCGCAGGACTAGAAAACATGGAAGAATCCATATTTATCATATTCAGCATTTGCTCAGACCAATCTTTTTGAATAACATCAAAAAGCATGGTACGAGCCGCGAGAGAGTAATCAATCACAGGTGGCATACCAAGTTTATAAAACACAAAATCCTCATACCCTAAGAATTTCCAAGTTTGCTCAAATACGTTGGGTTGATACTGTTGAATCCAAGTTATCTTTGCAAGCGTTGTAATATCGCTTAACGGAATACCTGTGATCTTCATAAGATCAAGCTTACTTACTTCTTTCCCAATCTCATTTGAGATACCAGTTGTACGAGAATCGAAACTAGTGATGGTATTTGCTAGAATTTCACCCGATTTTGATATTGGAGTGACGGCTTCTCCTTGAGAAGCAACACTGATAGCCTCAACGGGATCACTTTTTGTGTGCTGAGCAACAGACTGAATACAACCAGAAATTTTCTCCCAAACAACATAACTATCCAATTCAGACCAGCCAGGCTGCGAATGCAAAAGTGGGTACTCATCATAGGCTTGGGCCAAAATCTGACCTTCAATATTAAATGCAATTACCTTGCATCCTGTTGTACCAACATCAATTCCTAAAAGACTCATTCGTTCCTCCTTATACAAATTCGGTTTGTTTCTTGTATTTAATCANCTTNTACCCATTTCCATACACAACCATAATCAGCGGAATCTCAAGCATNCTATTCCNCCAAACATCCAACTTCCGTTTCTCCAACNTGATTAGTTCCANATCCTTAANGTCCATNAACAAGGAATTCCTCAGCTGAAGNCAGCTNAGCGGAGAATACNCGAATCGGNTGANANTAGNNTCATACGTTTCCTGTNGACCTCTGATTTCCTCTANTTCCTTNATGACAGGCTACAAATTCAAAAACACTTCCCNATACAGGTAANNTNCCACTACTCTCTTCATATATCCNAGANAAGCAATGGATTCCNATTAANATGAAAGAACAAGGNAACAANANAGGNAGCGAATTAANCATAAATTTNCAACATCCGTNTCAGAACNGGAAACAGCAGGTTGGNTTNANAGNNATTCCTGCTTATNTGCNCACTCCANCAACGGNTGTTCGCATCCCATATCCAGCGGTTCTNGTCTGTACATTCAAGGTACTCGGNTTCCTNCCGCTCCACAGTCATATTTTCAACAACCNGAATATTCAGATTTCAAAAACGTCACCATCATGGGCAATGGTATATGGATAAGGTAATGATNTAAAGATCTCCTTTAAAGTCGCTTCCCCCTTCCCATGCCANGGATCATGAATATGATTNAAAATGAGATGTTTGATAGGGCATTCTTTAAGGATTGGCAGTGCTGTTTCAGGTGAGAAATGTGTCATTTCNCAAATACATANATCAGAAGTTTCCCGACGAGCNATCAGAGGNAAATCGGAAAAATCGTGGCTGAGATCTCCAGTGAACACAACCCGTTTTCTAAANCTATCTAAAATAAAGGAAAAACTAATCTGTTTATTCGCACTTCTAATGTGNTTATTACCAACAGCCTTCATGGTAATATTATCATCTTCAAATATTANACCTTCTCGAAATGNCCTGAGNCTGACAATCGAAGAAGGCCATTTCAGGTGCATCGCTTTNAGCCANCNCTCTAATGGGCTGATTGCGTTTTCTTCNGGTAACAAAANCACAGTATGTTGATCATCCNGTGGTTTTTTCAAGAGAGTTTTGATGANNCCTGGNAACCCACCAGTATGGTCTTCGTGCATATGAGTGATNAAAACAGCTTGCAGTTTGTGNAACTCTTTGTTAGCTCGAATCATTAATCCATTTGCCGGTGCACCGGCATCAATCAAATATGACACATCCTCAACTTCTACAAGTGTAGAGGAATTAAAACGATTATATGTATGGTTCCCATGACTTGTTCCCTGAGTTATTATTCGCATAGGTNACCCTATCTCCGTGCAAATCGAAATTGCCAGTGTCAAATNCATTNAGATTTATGTCTGCGTAAAAACGCGACAAACTTTGGTTAGCAATGCTCCCAGNAAAACCTTACNACCCTTTTTNTAGATGCTGAATCTTGGATGCCGTGGCGCNCCNTCCCGTTTCAAGCGTAATTTCGAACCAACTAACGGTAAGTTAATCCTTTTACCATTTTGTAAATGTGATTCCATAAAAGCAAAGATTAATTCCGTACTAGCATAGGCTACTCTGACACCACCTCGCGTCGTGGTGTTGGTATCCAACGCTTGCACAAGATCTTTAATAAGATTTTGNGTAGAACTAGAACTCTCAAATTCAGGGAAGGCACCTGGAACCAGACATCGCCGCCAGCCGGACACATCAGCTTGACGACGGAGTTGCCATCGCCAACCATTGTTCCAACAGGTTAAGCTTCCTTTTTCACAGATGGCTTCCCATTCACTNGTGCGTGGGGATAACATCGCATGTGCAGTTACTTCATTTTCGAATTGGATTATGCCGTANCCAACAGGNTCTTCACTAATAATTTCACCATTAATAATGTTATCTCCATTAGGCAAATAAGCAGACACCCATGTTGCNGCAACATCACTGTTCAAACGAAGAACAAGATCAAAATTATGACTGGCAGAATTGAATAAAGTTCCGTTTGAATAAATAATNAAAGTTTTCAGTTTACCAAGGTCCCCACTATCAATGATTGATTTCATACTATCAAACCCTGGGTGCCAACGACGATTTGTACCTAAGTTAAACAAAACACCGTTCTCTTCTACTGCATCTACCATAGCTCGNGCCTCTTCCATTGATGCTGCCATCGCTTTTTCAGCGTAGATAGCTTTNACACCATGATTGGCTATATCAATAACTATCTCGGCCCGGTGTTCGGGTTGGGTAGCAACACTAACGATCTCCGGTTGCTCTTTTTCTAGCATCTCTCGATAATCAGTGTATTGGTGTTCTTTTGCAACTCCATAGAGTTCACCAAATTCTTCCATAACATCCAACCGAAGATCAGAACAAGCAACCAAATCGGTTCTCTCCTCTATCTGGAATCCCGCTGCATGTGAATATGGAAGTACAATTGCTTTGTAATCAGTAACTTCATGATCAATGAAAGCTCCCATACGACTACAACCGATAATAGCAGCTCGATAAATTTTCATGTTCCATTTTCTCCAGATTGATGTTAGGCTGATCACATGCGGAGGATGATAACACGGAGGCACTTTATCATCAAATGGAATTCTCATACCTCGAAAGGACAAACCTTCCTTGATCTGGTGTACTTAGATCAAGAAAAATAATGCTACCATTATGCCCCCCAAGAATCTCATTTTCATTTTATCGGACCAACACAATCGTAATATCACCGGTGCCTATGGAAATCCTATTATACAAACACCTAACCTTGATCGACTTGCCGAACGCGGAACGACATTCANGAACGCTTACACCAACTGNCCTATTTGCGTCCCAGCTCGAGCATCTCTAGCAACTGGTCGCTATGTACACCAAATTCGATATTGGGATAATGCATTTCCATATGATGGTTGCATCGAAAGTTGGGGACACCGTTTAAAACAGCAAAATTATCAAGTTGACTCCATAGGCAAACTACATTTTCGTGGATCTCATGATGATAATGGGTTCTGCCAGGAAATAGATCCATTGTATGTAGTGGATGGACTNGGTGATGTATTAGGTTGTATTCGGAACGATCCNCCNACTCGTGATAAACGAGGAGAAATAAATAATGCAGGAACTGGTGATTCGACTTATCTACAGTATGATACCAGCAATGCAGANCANGCATGTCAATGGTTAGCTAAACACAGAAATGACCAAAATCCTTGGGTGCTATTTCTATCTTTTGTGTGCCCTCACCCACCATACATTTCTCCGGAAGAATTTTATCAACTGTATTCGAAGGATCANATNCCACTTCCTGCTCAGTGGCACATAGATGAATGGCCNGATCATCCCGCNATNGNNCGATTCCGAGATTTTTTCNCTTATTCTGATCTTCGTNANGAGGAAAGGCTGAGAAATTTCCTNNGAGCTTATTACGGTGTATGTACCTANTTAGANCANCAAATCGGTCGGGTCCTGCAAACCATGGAAGAATATCATCTACTTGATACCAGCCGGATTATTTATACTTCTGATCACGGTGAATCGCTTGGAGCGCGTGGTTTGTTTGGCAAATTTACTATGTATGATGAGTCGGCTGCAGTCCCTTTTATAATAGCCGGCNCAGATGTCCCAAAAAACAAAGTNGTTGAGACCCCTATCTCTTTGNTAGATTGTTTNCCATCNATTATAGAAGCCGTTGGCGGGCATCTNGTTGAAGAAGATGTGGATCTACCNGGTAAATCCATTTGGGAAATTGCCCAAACATCTAANCAAGACCGATTCGCTTTTAGCGAATACCATGCTGTCGGCTCAGAGAATGCCATCTATATGCTTCGCAATAGGCAATACAAATATATTTACTATGTTGATGATCCTGTACAACTTTTTGATTTACAGGCTGATCCAGAAGAAAATCAGGATTTGTCAAATCTACCCGAATACCAAGAAANACTCCAATTTTTTGATAAAGAGCTTAGTAATATCGTTGATCCTGAAGGAGTTGATGCGAAAGCTAAAGAAGATCAGAGGTCAAAAATATCGGAGAACGGTGGAGAAGCANAAGTGCGTCAAAGAGGTGCATTTGACAACTCTCCCGTTCCAGGCGAGGANCCCCTTTTCCGTCGGCATTAAACGCCAAAACCTGTTNCAAGCCAAATTACTAAAACCATAACCATTAGTATTTTTGTGGATCATNATTAGTATAAACTACAAATTAATGAAGCTTTTTGCCTATTTTCTTCTGATTATATTTCTAATCGNAAACGGCTACACCCAAAAACGCACAATGGTATTTACTGACGTAACAATTGATAGTCTGTTTGTCAAAATTGCGAAAACAACTGGGAATCGAGGTTTGAGATTAACTGAGATAATATCTACCATTAAAGCCTAAAAAATCCGACGCGATGATACTTATACTAACATTGTGAATATAATGACCAATCGGGACTACAAAAGACCATGGTGTCACCAGTGTAAAGCACATACCCGACCACAGGAGAAATGGTTCTCTTTTATCTGTAAACAATGCGGTACAAAAATGACTCGAGGCGCAATCATGTGGTCATTTTGGATTGGCGTTTTGGTCTGGATCGGACTGCCAACCTTAACAGAAAACGTCAGTCAATTGGAATATGTTCTTCCATGGTTGTTCATCCCATCATATGTGTTAATTCGAATATGGATAACATCTAATAAGGATAAATCCTAACCCGGTTATATCCAAACAATGCGTAACGATAAAAATCCGATCTAAATTTGGGAGGATGTTGACTGATGCCTAACTACCACTTTAAACTTGGAATGGACCTTCAAATGACAGGCTTGCCTCTCAACAAAGCTTTGTCTTTGGCAGAAGAACTCGGGGCAGAGTACGGATGGTTTGGGGATTTACACTGGGCTGTCAGTGAAATAACTAATGCTACAATTGATGGAATAGGTGAGTTAGCCGATCAGCATGGCGTTAAACTATTTCTGATCGGAGCAGGAGGCGCCTTTAGTAAAATCCACTTGGCTGACTTAGAACTGGAAACCATAGCAGATCAGCCAGTATTCCAACGGGATTTTAACCGTCTTATTCAGACCATGCAAGCAGCTAACCGACTTGGGGTGGATTCAGTTTTGGTATACTCATTTGCTTGGCCTGGTGAATACTCGGCAGGCAAGCCTACCTGGCCGATGCGTTGGCTAACTCGCGGTGGAGTCATTGCTAATATCGACATGGAGAAATTACTTAAAGTCTTTTCGCTCGTAATAGAACAGGCTGAGAAGTATGACATCAACATAGTCCTTGGGAATTTGCCTTGGCATTACACCAACACAACCAGCCATTGTCGACAACTGATTGAGAAACTCGGCTCAAAAAGAATCCGAATTATGTGGCACCCTTCTGACAACCTAACTTCTGGAGAGTTGGACTCGGCAACGGCGGGCTTCATGAACATCCGTCCCTTTCTTCATTCGCTTCATGTCAAAGATTTGCGTGTTATTGATGGCCTGAACCTCAATTTTGAGTACTGTCCCATTGGTGAAGGGGATGTCGACTACATGACCGTGCTACGTAATCTCCGCGATCACCGTATTGACGCGGTTTTAGCAGTTGCAACCCACTTTACTCTACCTAATGCAGACGGAGCAGACACGATGCGAATCAACTTTGCCAACATCAAATCCCTCATCAACCAAGTATAAACTAACAAATAGAAGTAATTTCCATTTATCCCACCAAATGACAAACATATCCGCGAACCTGAGTAATTTTCTGAACTAACCGAGGCTCAGTAAACCATGTTGGCACCCAACCCATATCTAATGGGGTACCTTTCCAAACCAATCATTTTCCAATTTGACGAACACTCGATGCTACTAATCAAGGCCTGCTACCATCACCCAAAACGGTTGCTGACCAACTTCATAGTCTTGTAGTGCACACAATTCGCCTGTTGCCGCATCAATCTGATAGGAGGTCATTACATTAGCACTCTCTCCTGCACAGTATAGGTATTGCCCCGTTGGGTCAATATTAAAAGATCGGGGACTAGACGGAACTGAAAAATGACCGAACGAACTCAGTTTTCCAACAGCATCGATATTAAATCCTGCGATACTATCGTGACCTCGGTTAGTAGCATAAACCCACTTCCCATTCGGGTGCACTTCCACATGGGCAGTGGCCCCTTCCTCCGTATAGTTCGATGGCAAAGTCGAAATATTCTGGAAGATCTCAAGAGTGCCGCTTTCTGGCTCGTAGCGATGGGCAGTTACCGTATTGCCCTGTTCGTTGACAATATAAGCGACATCCCCTTGGGGCCGGAAACAGATATGGCGAGGTCCAGTTTCATCATCAGGAGGTTCGAGTTCGGCAGGATCATTGGGCGTGAGCAGGCCAGACTCACTATCGAAACGGAATTGGCAAGTCTTATTGGTTGGACAGACATGCGGCACAAAGACGAAGCGATCTTCGTCTACTGCATGAATGGCATGAGCTTTCTCACCAGTATCGATATATTGTACTAACTCCTCAATCGTACCGTCTTCACCTAATCGATGTACGGTAACCCCTCCATCACCGTAGTAAGCAGTGAGTAGGAAACGCCCCGTGCAGTCCGTAATCAAATGGGCCGGAATGCCGATGCCAGTATCCACTTTATTAATTAGTGTCAACTGTCCCGTGTTCGTGTTGAGACGAAAACTAGCCAATGTTGTAGATTCAACATGAGCAACTAGTATCACTTTTCCAGACGGGTGTAAACAGAGCGCTCCCGAAGGTCCATGAGCATCACTGGTTACCTGTAACTCCAGTGTTCCTGAGTTGAGATCCAAGTCGTAGCATTTGATCTGCTGGTCCCCAGTTAACGAAACGAAGACAACATAACGATTATTATTTTTCATAATATTCCTATACTCCTTTTAAAGAATTTACCACAATTTGCTATTATGCAGATGTTGCACTTAGGATACGTCTCGTGCCATCTTGATCTTCTGCCTCATAATACATTCGACAACGATCATCATTGAGACTAATAACACAAGGTTCTGAGACCATTCGGCAGTCCAGCGGCCGATCGAGGTCTAAAATCGGCCCTGCATCTTTGATAAAGTTCAACCCATCTAGTGAAGAGGCACTAAAAATACCACCACGAATCTTGTCGCTCCAGCCTGAATAGTACATACGATAGCTACTATCTGCTAAGCGAATTATCTCCGGCGCGTAAACCGCGTATGATTCACGTTCCTGGCTCTCCTGCGCAATGCGAATACCCAGTTCTATCTCAAATCGCAGTCCATCATTAGAAATGGCACTAATTATATGGTTATGTGCATCAAGGCCCGTCCGCATAGGGAAAGAGTAATGATGAAAGTATAATCTGTATTCCAACTCCTCCAGTTTTTCAGAAGATCCCACGTGGATACATCTCGGCGAGCCAAACGACCATTCAAAGTGTGCTATCCGAACCCCCTCTTCTGGTTCCCATTGTAGTCCGTCCGCCGATACTGCACTGAGGATCGATGTCGGTCTATCACCTGCTCTAGCCTCAAAATACATTCGCCATCGCCCATCGGGTAATGGTATTACATCAGGACAAAGTACCTGATGCGTGGCGTTAGGTCCGTGAACATCAATTCTAATGCCAGGCTCTTTCGACCAATTCAGTCCGTCTTTCGAGACAGCACTAAGAATGTAGCCGTATGATGCATCTATCGTACGACCGGGACCAAGCCCCGTATAGTACATACGAAAACCTCCTTCCGGCAACCGCACAACATTAGGTGTCAAAATGCTCATCGAGTCGAGTGGAGTGTCGGGTCCGATGGAAACTTCCGGATCCTTTACCCATGCCAATCCTGGATCAGACTTAATGTAATGAACAGATCTAATTCCTGCAAAATCAGTGTTCATGATTAGTCACCTTTCATTCAATCTCGATTGCGTTTATCATGTGTCGACTGCCCCGTTCCGAAATTGAAGGCCGCTGAGGATTTTTAAAAGGTTGCAACATTCGTCCTGTTTCGACTTTCCAGGCATGCCTCAATACTCACAAACCACCAATTTAATGAGCTGTCAAACTTTGGCTAATATATAAAATATCCATTAGGTTTTTCGAATGTTCGGATGCAAGAATCAAACACTCAAGTCTTCGGAATTGTGAATTGTTACAACCTCTTCATGAAAGCGAAAACAACACTCCAAAACATCTTCGCCAAGCAGGTCAACTCAGAATCCCACAGGATTTCCCTTTACAATCCTTATTTTATTGTACTGTCTTCACCTGACTTAAAGAAAGTGATATCAGGTTGCTTGATAATTATATGACCGGTCAAAAAAGTCCGCAAGCGTAAATTCTTTCAACAAT
>NZUQ01000145.1 GCA_002697225.1 Candidatus Poribacteria bacterium | reverse complement strand
TACGATCCTGTGTTTACCTTTGCTTGCTTATTTGGTCTTGATTATTCTAGCAGATTGATCCGGTGACAACGAGGATAAATATAGATATCTTAAAATTGAATCAGATTTTCACTGCCTTAGGTATGGTATGAGCTCAATGGATGTTTTTTCTCAGTTAACATAAACATTTAGCAGTATTATGNCTTAAAAATCAGAAGATTTTTGCTGAACTTTGCAATAGAGATATAAGGGATGTANTTTTTTTACCTGAAAACCGGATATCCATTATGANTTATAACTAGATATGGTTCCAAGGCTGATCGGTTTTGATTTCATCTTCAACTTATTATTTGCAACTAGTAGTTTATGTCTATAAAAATTTTGATCCGAAATTGGAAATTAAAAGATGACCTCAAAGAACACAAGAGAATTGGTCGAAGAAACTTCCTAAGAATATCGGGTTTTGCTGGAGTTACTAATGAGTTCAACGCCAGTTTACGCTGTTGATTCAAATCCTAAATTACGCTTTGGCATAGTGACTGATTCCCATTATGCGGATATTGATACCAAAATGGGTCGTTATTATCGTCAATCTCTGGCTAAAATGGAGGAGTGTGTGAATTTAATGAAGCAACAGCAAGTTGATTTCCTGATAGAACTGGGTGATTTGAAGGATCAAGATGACGAACCAAGTGAGGAACTAACAATTTCTTACTTACGGGCCATTGAGAGTATTTTCCAGAATGGTGCAGAGAGAACTTATCATGTTCTAGGCAACCATGATGTCGACAGCATTTCAAAGTCGCAATTCTTGTCTGTTACCACTAATACCGGCATTCCATCACAAGATACATTTTATACATACTGTCTAGGTGGTTTGCAGTTTATGGTGTTAGACGCTAACTATCGAGCAGACGGTGAGGAATACGATCATGGAAACTTTGATTGGGTTGATACCAATATTCCTGCTAGTCAACTCGATTGGCTAAGGCAAAAGTTGCACGCGAGTCCTTTTCTTAGCGTGGTTTTCGTCCATCAACTGTTGGATGGTGAAGGGAGTCATTACATAAATAACGCCGTAGAAGTTAGGCAGATATTGGAGGACTCAGGAAAAGTGTTGGCGGTTTTTCAAGGACACCAGCACGATGGGCAGTATAGTCTTATTAATGGGATTCATTACTACACACTTCCCGCAGTTGTTGAGGGGACAGGACAGAAGAATAATGCCTATGCTATTGTTGAAATACATCGTGACAATAGTATTTCAGTCGTTGGCTATCATAAAGCGTTCAGTAGGGTGTTTTGCCAGTAATAACCTTGAAAATTTAGGTTATTTGGATATCTATTATGCTTATTTAGCATAGGCCGTTTTGCGATTTAGTTTCACGATTTAGAACGTGGCTCGTCATCATTTAAACAGCCACTATAGCTGTAACTTGATTGCATGTTCGTATATGTATGTAATGATGGTTATGTGGATTAACCGAACAATGCTCGGTGGACTGCTACCTTTTCTTCTTTCGATAATGATTCGAGTTCGTACTGTTCATCGGAAATTTGATTCCGGTACTCTTCCAAAGGATACCCTCCCTTACCTGTTTCATTGAAATAAACGCTAAGTTGGTATCGCTGAAAGATGTTCATACGCGGATAATCCTCAGTCCATGGACTGGCATCGTGCAACAGATTAGTAGAAAAGGCGATTACGTCTCCAGCTTGAAGGGGGATTGTAACTGATGTTGGTGGATCATGTTTGACTGGTAAATTTTCTGGTGTCTGAAATGAAGATTTGTGGCTTCCAGGCACAACACAGAAACCGGTGTTGGCGGGAACATCTGTCAGCGCGACCCAGGTAGCAATGTGACTACAGTAAATCTTACCGTTGCCCGCTTGGTAATCATTGTGTGGATTACGAAAGTCTGGAGGAAACTTAAACCCACTATCATCACGGTGGAAGGATCCTTTCGCTTGATCATCTTTGGTCATCATGGTGAAATTATAGTGAAACAATCGTGGTGAGTGCATAGTCAAACCAGCGACAACCCGCAGTATATTAGTATCCATGGCGAGATCCTGAAAGATTCTATGGCCGTATTGGATATTATTAATATGCGTTTTACATGGTTCCTGGCGTCCTCTGGTTACTGGCGGTGGCAGGTCCGATTCATCCATTTTCAGCCAGTTCTGTATGATATTAAGCATTTGTTTTAAGCTTTCAGATGTTATGATGCCTTTCAAGACTAGAAACCCGTGTAGATCAAAATACCATTTTTCCTCTTCTGTCAAAGTAGATTTAGTCACCTCGGCAACTTCCTTTCTTTTTTAACTTTTACTAATGTCTGTTGTCTTATCTGAGTAAGATAAAGAGACATGTTTCACCTTGTAGGTTTCGTTCATTTGAAATTGATCAAAATATGATGACTTCAGTCCTGCATCAGATTCTGGATGTTGGCATCAAAAGGCCACACATTGAGTGCCAAAAAGAATCCTGTTTCGTCTCTGCCTATTCTCATTTTTTGCCTAAGGTATGGAGGACTTCGTTGGAAAATAATGTCTTGAACTTTATCCATTTCTTTCTCTGTTACGGGGCGGGGTTGGTAGTTTGAGAGACGATTGTCACTGAAGATAGGATACAATACCAGTTCAAGTGCCAGCCCGTTTTTTTGGTGAGAGACGTTTAACCTAGCAGTTAGGCTGAACGGATCTACTTTCCTTTTTTGGTAGCGCCCTGACGAGTTGAAGACAAAGTTACCTAGATTGTAAAGGATCCAATGTCCATGGTAGTTTTCAATTTCCTGTAATATGTGAGCTCCGTGTCCAATGACAAGATCCGCGCCAGCATCGATAAGAGTGTGGGCTAATTTGGTCTGTTTTCTGGTTTTGAAGTCATAGTCTTTACCCCAATGTGGATAAGCGACAATAAACGCTTCGGCATTCGATTGCCGGGTTTGTCCAAGCTGGTTAATGATTTCCTGTTGTTTCCATCTGTTTACACCACCTACGTTCCCTGTAGCGTAATAGTTATACCTCGTTTTGTAATGATTTCTATGCTCAAAACCTGCGGTTACAATAAGTTGAAATGTATTTTGGCCGATTGCGAATTTTTTGTATATTGGTTGTGAGGCTTGAGATGCGTTCAGTCCGGCCCCGAACCATTGGATTTGATTTTTGTCTAGAACAGCCATCGTTTGCTGCAACCCTTTAGGTCCATAATCCATTGTGTGATTGTTGGCCAAGGAGACACAGTGAATATTGTGTTTTTTAAGCGCTTTTGGTGTCTTGCGTATATCTGCCCAATGAATATACTTTTTTCCCCCATCCAATGGAGAAGTTAGCAGGTTAGTGATAGGGGTTTCAAGGTTGGCGATGACAAAATCTGCTTGTTTTAGTAAAGGTACAAGTTTTTCCAGAAAAAAATCGTACTGCCGATTTTCAAAGAAGTTGCTGCCATGATAATTCTCACCGAAACTAGTATCTCCGACGAAAAGAACATCAATGGCTTTATTCGTTAATAAGTTTTCCTCAGGAATCAAATGGGGTTGGTTGACAGACCAATAGTCATCGTAATGGGGTTCCGAAACTAGCTGGGATGAAAACTGCCAGTACCAAAGGGCTGGTACAATTGTTACTATAGCCAGGATAGTAGAGATGATTGTCAGTTTTTTCATTGTTCTTTAATTAGTTTCGGCTTGATCTCAAGTTGATGTGAATTGAGGGAGATTTATGGGGAGATTGGTAAATACTTTTTTATCCATTTTCGATACTTGTTGAATCAGTGGTTTAAATTCCATAGCTCCTAAAATATCGTTCTCAATATCTATTCCGGGTGCAGTTTCTTTGAGGACAACATTACCGTCAATTAGCTGGAATACTGCCCGCTCGGTAATGAAAAGAACTTCCTGTNNAGTTNCGCTGGCATATTTCCCGCTGAATGTGATCTGTTCTACTAGGTTTACGAATTTTGCCNCCNTACCTTCTTTNAGTANTTTTANTGTGCCATCTTGGATTTCGAGCTTTGGTTTAACAGAAAGNGTGCCACAAAAAACCACCTTNTTGGCATTTTGCGAGATATCAATGAATCCACCACAACCAGGNATCCGATTGCCAAACTTGCTGACATTGACATTTCCNTGTTGGTCGACTTGTGCGTGGGAGAGAAAGGCTATGTCGATACCACTGCCCTGATAAGAATCAAATTGGTAAGGTTGGTCTAAGATTGCAGNTGGGTAGTACATAGCGCCCGAATCTAGACCGCCAGCNGGAATGCCTCCTAAACTTCCNTGTTCGATNCTTANGGTGATTTGATCTGCCACGCCGCTCTCTTCGGCAATTTGGCCAACACCAAAGGGCATACCAAATCCCAGATTGACCACAGCATTGGGATAGAGTTCTAAGGCTGCACGTTTAACAATCACTTTGCGTTCATCGAAAGGTAGGTTCTCCATACTTAGCGACCCGTCTTGTTTTTCGCCGCAGAGGGTAGGATCATAGTCAATTTGGTATGTTTGTTTCTGTGCAGGGTCAATGACAAGCGCATCAACAAATATACCGGGAATCTTAACCAGACGCGGATTGATCTGACCTTTATCAACTATTCTTTTGACTTGAGCGATGACTGTTCCTCCAGAGTTCTTTGCTGCTTGTGCGATTGATAACATCTCAAAATAGGCAACCTCGTCTTCCATAGAGATGTTGCCATTGGTGTCAGCCGTGGTACCGCGAATAAAAGCCGCGTTGACGGGGAAACTGTGGTATAACAAATATTCTTGACCACGAAGTTTAACGACTTCTACCAGGTCTTCCTGTGTCAGTGAGTTCAGTTTCCCTCCTTCAATTCGGGGGTCAGCGAAAGTATGCAATCCAACGTGGGTAACGTAACCTGGTGTACCAGCAGCGATACAACGCATTAAACAGGATAGTGCTCCTTGGGGAAGATTATAGGCTTCTATTTTGTTTTCAATAGCTAACTTAGCCATTGGTGGCGACATTCCCCAGTGGCCTCCAATGTCTCTCTTTATGAGCCTTGCATCAGCTAGATGTCCTAACCCTTTGCTTCCTTGGTCCCCCATCCCACTAATATGCACCACTGTTAGGCTTTGTGGTTGAAGCGTAGCTTGAAAACGATTCCCCAAAGCTTCGATTAGTTTTTCAGGAATAGCATGACCGGCGCCGCTACCTCCTATGACGAGTGTATCTCCATTCTCAATCATTCGGGCAGCGTCTTCAGCAGTAATAATTGGTTTAATCATATCATTCGCTCCATCAATTAGTCAGTTTGCTAAACATTTCTATGAGTCATTCCTTGCTATTTCGATTTTGAAGTGCTTGTAGTGTCTGCTGAACTTCAGGTGTTGTAAAGCAGGTTGATAAAGCTAAGGCCTCATAGTTAATTTCAAAGCTATTCTCCGGCAGTGGGGTGCGGCTGAGAGCGGCTTTGGCTGCCTGAATTGCAACTGGACTCTTCTCGGCTAGAGATTCAGCGATTTTGGTAGTTTCAGTTGCCAGCGATTTTGCAGGAAAGATGCGGTTGACTAATCCAAAGTTTAATGCAGTTGTTGCGTCAATCCTTTCGCCGAGAAAGATCATTTCCTTGGCCCTTGTTTCACCGATTATGTTGAGAAGGCGATTAGTTCCACCCCAGCCAGGAAACCAACCGTGAGTGATCTCTGGTAGGCTGAAACTTGATGTGTCATCCGCAATTCTCAAGTCACACGCTAGAGCGGTTTCCAGTCCACCACCAATTGTGTATCCGTTGATCGCGGCAATTACTGGAACGTGAAGATTAGCCAACCGACTCAGCATACGATTACCGTCAATTACCCATTTCCGGATACATTCTGGTGTAAAGGTGGCAATATGATTCAGGTCAGCTCCAACACAGAACGACCGATCGCCACTGCCGGTTAGAACTACAATTCGTACTGATGGGTCTTGGTGCAGGCGGGCTACTTCAGTGTCAAGTTGATCTAGCATTTGGCGGTTGATAGCATTCAGTACACTCGGTCGATTAAGTCGGATGGTCACAATCCCATCTTTCTGTTCAGTAATAATTTCTGAGTTTGTTGGGTGCATTTATAGTTTCCTTGTTTGTTTTTAAATAACGAGAATTATGAAACCAGGGGATTCTTATCAGAAGTTAGTGGTAAGGTCACGGGTTGTTTCTCAATAATGGATTGATAGGTAGCCATCAGGATTTCTGTGGCGGCTACAGCATTTTCAATGTTACTGGTGGGATACGTGTCGTGTTCAATTGCGTTAATTAATTGTTCTACTGAATTGATGACGACGGCATCTTGAATGAATTCCTCGTAGTCCTGAATTAGGTGATTGATAATGATGGCCTGAGCATTAGCATCGATGGTAATTGTTTTATGTTCGAAATTTATGGTTATTAAATTGCTGTGTTTATGTTCTTTTTTAAGTTGTTGTTTACCAACATCAAGAAAGGCGAAAAAGTCATTATAATCAAGAATGATCTGGCCGAAATTTTCCACGTCATCTGCTTGATATATATCCCAGGTCTTTCGCCATTTTGCCGTAATGTTGACTGGTTTCCCAAACAAGGACACCGCATAATCGATAGCGTAGCATCCCATGTTGGTCATTTCTCCTCCACCCGACTTTTCAGGTGGATCAAGTCTTTCTGGCCAAGTTGTTTTCAGGTCGAAATCCATGGGGAAATTCATAGCAAACAGGTGATAGTATCCCATGATCTTTCCATGTACTCCGGTGTTAACTTGGTTTATGAGTTTGGCAAAAGCTGGAATTAGTCGAACCATAGGAATATCATACACAAAACAGACACCATTCGTCTTTACTGCAGTCATAATACGATGGGCGTTTTCCAAACTATCGCAAAGCGGTTTGTTTAACAAAATATGTAACCCCTTGGTTGTTGCCTGTTCGACTATATTTGCTTTATCACATGGGTCGCAGGTAACGGCAACGAAGTCCAAATCAGGATTATTCATTACTTCTTGATATGAACTTGATAGTTGTCGACCAAAAACACTTTGTAATTCTTTTGCTCGTCGTGAGTTTCCTTCATAAGCCGCAACAACATTTGTATCCTCTCGCTGGTTTAGCATATTACAAATGCCTGCACCATGAGTACAGCAGTTGCCGAGGATTCCAACGTTATAGGATTTCACTGCTCATTTCTCCGTTTGAATTTCTAGTTTTGTTTGGGGGGGATTTTACACTAAAATTTAAGTTTCTATATGACGCTGATACTTGTCGTTTATAGAGCGTTTTAAATTTAGGTGGAACAATTAGAATAATAATTCAATCCCATAAAACCATGAATCTAATATATAATAAATAATCAGCAAAATGTGGCTAAATTTCTATTGTAAACAGTTCCTTCATTTTTTTGTTCTTGATAATATGAGATTTGAGGCAATTAGCAGGGAGGGATAATGCCTAAATTATTGCCTGTTGAACCAGAAATGATTCTCATTACTGAAGGTGATTTCCTCATGGGGAGCGAGACGGGATCTAAGATTGAAAAGCCTGTTCATTTGGTATGGATCGATTCGTTTGCGATCGCAAGATATCCAGTTACAAGGCGGGAATACGCTGTGTTTTTGGAGGTAACTCAGTATAATCCTCCACCTCAGTGGGACATGTCTGAGTTTCAGATTCCGAATCAGCCGGTTGTTGGAACAAGCTGGTATGATGCTGTTAATTATTGTTCTTGGTTGAGCCAACTAACAGGAAAAACGTATCGGTTGCCAACGGAGGGGGAACGAGAAAAGGCTTCAAGAGGTGGCCTAGTTGGCCATGATTATCCGTTTGGAGACCATTTACCCGTTGATTGTAATGGTGGCAGGAATTCTATTTTGAAACCCGTTGGTAGTGAAGGGCCTAATAATTATGGTTTGTTCAACATGTCGGAAGGTGTACATGAATGGTGTGCAGATTGGTATAGTGGAGATTATTACCGCCAGTCGCCATGTCGTAATCCTGAGGGGCCAGAAGATGGTAGCCGAAAGGTCGCTCGTGGTGGATCTTGGCGGCATAAGGTCTGTTATTCGCGTTGTGCATCTAGGAGCAGTTTAGCACCGGAAAAAACTTTTAGTGATTTTGGCTTTCGTTGTGCAATGGATGTTGATTAAAGAAGAACATATGCTTCAGTGTAACCCTTCAACCGTTGTTGGAATTGGAATGAGTACGGTGGATTATTTGTTTATTGTGCCAGATTTACCTGCCTTTGGGAAAAGTGTTCGTGCGACTGAATATCTCCGTCAACCAGGAGGACCTGTCTCTACTGCGCTGGTTACTCTAGCCCGATTGGGAATCTCTACTAGTTTTGTTGGAAAGGTAGGAGATGATCTTGAAGGCCGATTTATCAAAGAAGAGTTTGAGGAAGAAGGTGTTGATACTAGTCAATTGGAGGTTGAGTTGGGAAGGTTGTCACGTACAACTTTGGTTTTGATAGACCAAGAAACTGGAGAACGCTGTTTTACAACTCGTCATCCCACGTGTACATCTATAGATCTAAATGACTCGAGTCGGGAAAAGATTTCTTTAGCAAAAATACTTCATTTGGATGATGCGAATCAGGTTTCTATACAGGCTGCTAAATGGGCTAAGTCAGTAGGTGTTAGCGTCGTTTTTGACGGTACTTGGTATAAGGAATCTCTCCTAGACCTGCTCCGATTTGTTGACGTGGCGATTGTGTCTGATATTCTAGTTCAAAAATGGATGCCAGGTGTGTCGCCGGAAATTGTTGTGCAAAGACTGTATGATTTTGGTGTGCAAATGGCTGTCGTTACATTGGGGGATCAAGGTTGTGTTGCTAGGTGGAATCAAAGTACTTCGGCGTTCTCGGCTTTTCCTGTTGATGTTGTTGATACGACTGGAGCAGGAGATGCATTCCACGGTGGCTTCATCTACGGACTGCTTCAAGATTGGATTCCGGAAAGAACAATTCAATTTGCATCGGCTGTGGCAGCCATTAATTGTTGCTCGCTTGGCGGGCGCAGCGGCCTTCCAACTTTGGAAACCGTAGAAGGATTTCTGGGGACTTTTGCGTAAATATGAGACGGTATATGCGCCAACTTAAACTTTTTCTGACCTTGGTTTTAACTATAGGTTTAATAATTGTTGGTTCAACAAGAATTGGTTTGGTTCCGCCTGTCGGTAAATTGCTCGACCCATTCCATGGTTTTTGGCAAAATTTAGAATCGGAACGTCTAGAAGAGGTCTATACGCTCAATCTTGATGGACTTCAAGCTCCCGTAACTGTTTTGATTGATGATCGATTGGTTTCGCATGTCTTTGCTGAGAATGATCACGATTTATATTTTGTTCAAGGTTACATTACTGCTAAAGATCGGTTGTGGCAAATGGAATTTCAAACACATGTGGCAGCTGGAAGACTTTCCGAAATTGTCGGCCAAAGAACGGTAAAGTATGATCGTTTCCAACGGCGAATTGGTATGACTTCTTCCGCCAAAAACATGCTTGAAACTGTTATGAAAAATNCTATNTCTNGTNAGATTNTCAATGCCTACACTGCNGGTGTTAACNTNTATATTGATTCCCTGTCTCCNAGTGAATATCCAATNGAATATAAAATTTTCGATTACGCACCAGAACCNTGGACGCCACTTAAGTGTGTGTTATTGGCCAAGTCCATGACTTGGAGACTTGCNGGAGGTAGTACNGATCTAAAAATGACTAATGTCCTAGCTAAGTTTGGGTTAGATACTGTTGAGGATTTGTTCCCTCGATATCCTNAAAACCCAGATCCNGTTATTCCNAAAAANACACCATGGNATTTTGANCCANTACCAGTNGAAAAGNCNCAGAAAGTGNGTTCCCCCGATNCAATNAATCAGGTTCTTCCTTTCGAACCNAATCCATCAAATGGTAGNAATAACTGGGCTNTTTCAGGGACTAAGACTGTCAGTGGNTACCCAATTTTGGCTAATGATCCTCATCTNGATTTGAACCTCCCNTCGATTTGGTATGAAATCCAGCTCTCTAGTCCATCGGTCAATGTCTATGGTGTGACCATTCCGGGGGCTCCGANTGTNCTTATTGGGTTTAATCAGAAAATTGCTTGGGGAATGACCAATGGTGGAGATGACGTGACAGATTGGTATCAGGTTGAATTTAGAGATGACACTTTAGAGGAGTATTTTCACAATGGAACTTGGAAACCAACAACGCGTGTTATCGAGGAGATNAAGGTTCGGGGCAATAAAAGAATTCAGGATACCGTGGTTTATACTCANCATGGGCCTATTCCCCTATATAGTGAAGATAAAGTTTTCGATGGGAATATTCCAAGATTGCATGCTATGCGATGGCTTGGGCATGATCCAAGCAATGAGTTCCTAACATTNTATCAGCTCAACCGTGCTCAAGATTATCAGAGCTATGTTAGCGCCCTTTCGNATTATTCCTGTCCAGCACAAAATTTTGCTTTTGCAGATACTGCNGGTGACGTCGCTATTTGGCATAGTGGTAGATTCCCGTTGAGGTTCCATGACCAAGCTAGGTTCATCAACGACGGATCTAATCCTGAAAACGACTGGAGGACATGGGTTCCTTCTCAGCATAATCCACATGTTAAGAATCCTGAACGTGGTTTTGTCAGTTCTGCTAATCAACATCCGACGAGTTCAGATTATCCCTATTATTTAGGTTGGTTCTTTCCTCAATACCGAGGGAAAAGAATTAACCAAAAACTNTCGAAAATGAATAGCATAATTCCTGATGATTGCAGNTTGTTGCAATTGGATAATCAGAATCTTCAGGCTTCNTTGATAGTTCCGNCTTTGCTNAANTTGGTGGATACNAGCCGNTTGACTCCNAGAGAGACNCAAGCGTTCAAAGAAATCTCAACTTGGAATNANGTAANTGATGCGTATCAAATTGCCCCTACTNTTTTTCATGTTTGGNAAAAACGATTGCATACCGCTATATGGTCTGATGAATTTGNTGGNGATAGATCATATCGACTTCCTTCCTTCGNTAGAACCATACAGCTTATTGAGGATGAACCGANCTCNNCATGGTTTGATAATATNCATACNGNAAATAAGGANTCCTTGCTNCAATTGGTCAATTCGAGTTTCAAAGACACAGTGACAGAATTAATCAGCANATCAGGAGAAATGGGAAGTCANTGGGAATGGGGGGAGTTCAGGGNNGTCGATATCGNTCATCTCGGGAGACTTCCGGGATTTGGCAGGANAGGGTTAAATGTTGGTGGTGGCCCAGGGATTGTCAATGCAANNGGAAGAACGAGCGGACCTTCTTGGCGAATGATAGTTTCCTTGGAACCCGAAATCAAAGCNTGGGGCNTTTACCCGGGAGGCCAATCTGGTAATCCTGGNAGTCCATACTACGACGGTTTTGTGGATACATGGATAGAAGGTGAATTAGACGAACTGCTTTTTCTGAAGACGATGGATGTTTCTCATCACCGNGTTAAATCAGTTCTAAATTTGGAGACAGAAAAATAGTTAGTATNATCCTNATTTTTACACTTAGTNTACTAGCNGAGATGGTTTTGCCTTGGTGGTCGGTGGCTNTTGTTGCCTTTGCAATTGGGTTTTGCAACCCGGTTAATGGNTGGAAGACATTTGGATNTGGTTTTGCCGGTGTTGGATTATTATGGTTTANGGTTGCNGGTTACCTTCATTATAGATCTAATGGTGTNCTTACTATTAAAGTAGCCCAACTAATCCACTTGCCGGCGTTTCCATCTATACTGATTTTGACAACTATTTTGGGAGGGTTAGTTGGCGGGATGTCAGCAACTACAGGGTGTCATCTCAGATTGTTATTGTTNAGTAAACAGGATATCAAGAAGTGACTTGTTCTTCTTAAGCCGGCTTNGCGGGACAATCATCTGGCAGAAGATCGGAAAGGTGATTGGGANGTATCGTGTGAAAGTCACTGGTCTCTTTTTAATGGGCTATTGTGTTTTGGCCTATTTGTTATCAAGCTGGATCTATGTTACCATCGTTATCANGAAGTTCGTTGAGAATGGAGTATAGAGGTAAATATATGGATTTAAACGGTAAAGTTGCTGTCGTTACTGGCGCAGGACAAGGTATTGGTCGAGCGATTGCCCTACGCTTGGCAGCATCCGGAGCTACCCTTGCTTTAGTTGATTTGAATCTGCCAGCTGTGGAAGAAGTAGGTCAAGAGGTTGCTGATTTTGGAACGAAATCTATCGCAATTCGAACAGATGTCTCCAAATCTGATCAAGTCTGTAGCATGGTTGAACGTACTTTACGAACGTTCAGTCAAATCGATATTTTGATTAACAATGCGGGGATTGCAGGAAAGACTGCGCCATTAACTGAATTGGAAGAATCAGATTGGGACTTGGTTATCGACGTCAACTTGAAAAGCGTTTTTCTCTGTTGTAAAGCAGTTATTGATCATATGATAGAAAGACAATATGGGAAAATTGTAAGTGTTGCATCGATTGCTGGGAAGGAAGGGAACCCAACACTTATACCTTATTCGAGTTCCAAAGCAGGAGTTATCTGTTTAACAAAAGCTTTGGCGAAAGAGGTTACAGAATATAGTATCAATGTCAACTGCGTTTCTCCTGCAGTTATCGAAACTCCGATTCTACAACAGGTGTCAGAATCGACAATTAACTACATGGTTAGTAAAATCCCTTTAGGACGTGTTGGTCGACCGGAAGAAGTGGCGGCTGTAGTCCATTTTTTGGCCTCGGAAGAGGCTAGTTTTGTTACTGGACAATGTTATGATGTTAGTGGTGGTAGAGCAACTTATTAAATCGATGACCTTACTGTTATTAAACTATCTTAAATTTGATATCAATCAACATTAGGAGGTATGAGATGGGGAATCCAGTGATTTTGCCGGGTGATTTCGCAGATTATCTACTTATTGAGAATGCAACCCAACGTTTCGAAGAGACATTGAAAGTATCAGAGACGGTTGCTGCTGCGGGAATACAGTTGCAGGCGAATCTTGATCATGCTGCGATTTTTTGCAATCCTCCACATATCGTTTCTGACCCTTTAAAGCAACTCGGTTACATTTCTGGTTGGGATAATTGTTGCTACCCTTCCCCCGTAGATGGTCATGACTACATTAATGTGCCGGCAGGACTACCTTCTGACAATGTTGCACGAGACAGAGGTTGGTTTGATTACGTTGCCGTTGTGCATCCTGTGGATAAGCAAGCTCTTGATCAAATGGTAAATCAAGATTATGGTAATCCTTTTATACATCATTTGACATTGGGTATTGTGCCACCTAAACGTATTGAAGAGAGTGATTTTGATTATGCTGGCCAAGTTATCCCGTTTATGGTTGATGTTCGGGAGAAGATTGAAAACGTAATTGGTGATGTTCCTGGTACCTTAATTATGGCGTTACCGGAGAAAGTGATCAACCACCAAGATTTTGCTGGGATATTTGAAACGTGGGTGGGTGATCTTGCGTCGGGGCAGTACCAAATTGAGGTAATGAGTGGAGGAGGTTTTTTGATCCAGTTTTTCGTTTTAACAGGTGGTAGAGTCGAAGTGGCACTTAGACTCGGTACAACCCAGACATTTAACCCGAAAAGTGTCCATAAGATTTCTAGAGACGAGATTAGCACGATACAGGAGTAGTTCTCTAGTAGAGTAAACTAATTTACCGTTAGTCTCCAGTAGCAGGAATGTGTAGACATGATGGCAATAATTTTTGGAGGCGTAGTTTTAGTGATGATCTGGGCAGGGGTTTTGATATCAAAATTAGCTGAAATTGGAAAGGCTGATCAGAATAAAAAAACTTGGATTTGGGGCGTGCTGTTACTGATTTTCCTGATATCTGTGCCTTTGTTGCTAATTGGTGTGATTTTAATAACGGTACAATTTTCTGAAGTTAATCAGGCGTTTGAAAATTTTAAGTGAAAGTAAAAAAACCTGACTTTATGACAAGGAGATTATGAGAATTTCTTCTCATGCTAATTAGAAACGTTAAGTTTATGAATCAGTTTCAANGGTATNGTCTCTCTCTTTAAAAGCAANATTTTTTTGNNNCTAAATTCTTATTTCTACTGAGATGAAGTGGGACTTTGTCCTTTCCTCGCTAATNCATGCGTAGTCAATAGCAATTTGTTTTCTTTCGTAGCCAGTACCAAATGNCCATTTTTGATTTGAGTTCCCCAACCTTACATGGACAGATGGAATNAGTGTCCATTCAAATCCGAAATAGAGGTTTTTCTTTGGTAACGAAGTGTCTAAAGAGAAAAGAAAATTGTTGTACTGGTACGCTATGCCTCCAGTTAGCATTTGGATGCCGCTCTTACCTGGAAAATTTTGCGCNANCATACCAGCTTTTATCCAGGGTTTTACTTTCATGAGTATTGCCAAGTCATAAGATGGATCATAGCCAAAAAACTGGTAAAAATTGACGAAACGCTTACGCTTGAACTTGATACTTCCACCAACAGCAATATGCGAATGTATTTGATGTGCAAGGCTATAGTAATTATAGTCGGCATTTGTAATATTAGTACCGAGAGCGATTTTGTTCCCCCAGAAAAACGCAAAGCTACGATAACCATAGCTGATTCCTTTGGGGTCGAAAGCATAGTGATGTCGATTATGGAATTTATTCATACCAAAGATTTTGACACCTTGTGATTGGACCAACCCTGCTGGATTCCAAAAACCGGCTGTGGCATCATCAGACACTGCTGTATAAGCATTCCCCATCCCCACCGCGCGAGATCCAACCAGAAGTGGGTGAGCGTCCTCAAATAGCGCTTTTTTATTTTCTTCGGGAATGGTGAGGAAGGACAATAAAACCAGTAGTTTAATATATTGCACTGTATTGGTTATTGACTGAATTTGAAATTGTAGGGTATCGTGATTCTAACAACCACATGTTGTTTCTCTAACTCGGCTGGTCTAAACCGAGATGCTTTGAGAGCTTTAACTGCTGCTTCGTCGCATCCGAATCCAATAGCTTGAATGATACGTATCTCTGTGGGAACACCATCTGTTCCAATAACCGCCTCAAGTAGAACTCTTCCTTCTTTTTGTGCTCTACGAGCAAGTTCAGGGTACTGTGGGATGATTCTCTTAATAAAACGTGGCTTTTGTGTTACGTCTTCTTGTCGGAAAATATGTTCTTTGGGATCTTCAAATGCAAGTTCCGCTTCAGGTAAACTTGTGTCAAGGGTTTCCAAAATCGAAGATTGTGAGCGGTCTGGCATAATCTTTAGTTTTTGCGATGTGACCACGGAATCTCCTCTGTGGATCTTTAGAGCTCTTTTTGTAGGCAAACCAGAACCAATACTATCATCTGGTATCAATGACGTNTTTAAAGNCGTTGTGTTTTCANCTGGAATTGAATGAGGNGAGTCGCTTATNGGCAATCTTACATTAGTTGTTANCTGTTGCAACTTNGGAGTTGGGGTTTGGACCGATNCCTTGNGTGTTNACATAGCCNTGCGCTTGTGGGGAAGCGANCGACGNCTTATNTTGGGTGTGGAAACTCTTGTCANNNTTGTGTAGAAGACCTCTTCNTCAAGGGCAACCTGTTGNACGATATAAAACCCAGAAATTAGCATNACTATAANATGNATGCCCAAAGATATGAGAAGTGATGACANCTGTTTTNGCATTATCGNNTATTAACTNTTNATNGGGATNTTATGTTGATNNCTTAAATATATACTTCATTATGTTATCAAGTCAAGTTTGCCTANTTATGTTAANGNAAAACTGCNCGTTGACTCNATATTACCAATTATGTTATATTTGTANCTCATTTGGAAAGTATTTGAAAGGGGACTCTGATGGATCCTTNGGGTAANCAAAGAGATTATTATCAAGTGCTTGGTGTGTCGCGAGATGCAACACTACTTGAAATAGAAGCTGCNATGGAAAGAAAGCAGCAGGAATATGATCCTGAGAAACTCGAAGGTTTGGGAGAGCGATTACTTCAACTAGCTCAAAGGGAAACGGATCTAATTCGTACTGCTTATGAAGTTCTTAAAGACCCACAAAAACGCCAGCGATATGATCGACAACTTGATTACCAAAATAAGCGTTCCGATAGATCTTCCAAAGAAAATTCGGTGTCGAATCAAGCAATGCGTCAAAGAGCCGAAGTAGCTAATAATCGAGCGATTGAAGTATGGGAAAANGGAAAGCATGATGAAGCAATTGAGCTTTGGAAAAAAGCTATCCAAAAAGGGTTACATNTGGCTGAGATTTATAACAATCTTGGTAGCGCATACTATTATTGTGGAGAACCTAAATTGGCTGTCGAGTNTTTGCATNACGCAATTGAGATTGANCCAGANTTGATGGANGCTTACNGTAAATTNGCAGAAACGTATCAAAGTGTAGGNGANACTGAAGCTGCTATTGAAANCTGGTACCAAGTTCTTAGGATTGATCCNGCTTGCACNGATGCTATTGAGCATCTCAGGCAATTGAATGCAGATCAATACGATCTCGACAATATTCCCGAGTACCAAGAGAACCAAGATTCTCAAACGAGTGCTCGTGGTAGCACATTGATGCAGAAAATTGTCAATACTTTCAAGAATTTAACAACGTCATTCCTTTCCTGAATTAATCCGAATCCTGATAGCCATGCGTACCAAAACTATACAAAATATCNGGGGTGTTTTTGCCAGATGAATCATGATTCTTGGTGGTGGAATAAGGACAATACGTCAATCCCGTCATTTGACTGAAGCAGGTTTTTGTTTCTCATTGATCAAAATATTTTGATGTTGGAAGGATGTTGCTGGACTAATTNGGAAGGTTTTGCTGGCCGAAAATAAATAATTGTGGAAGAAACAAAGCGTTGATTTTCATATGTCTTGTCTTAGGTAAGCAAAATGGGAGATAATTATGTTCGATATTAATCAAATGTATTAACCAAATACCTTTAGCCCTAAANNNAATTTGATTTNATCCGTTTCGTTNNTNCTATTTGCTNAAATTATCGTGATTATATGTNGNGNTNAATCGCTAATGNTTCCGAAGATAGCAGCTATTATCACAACTTACCACCCTCTATCTCATGCGGATGTAATTCCAACTAAGTATATGAAAGGGTTTCCAACGGACAGTGGATTATTGTCACCTCAGGTTGATCTAGCATCCATCTATCTGGATCAGATTGATCCTCGTGATGTTGGATGTCAACTGGCTGCGCAGTACGATATCCCAATTTACCAAAGTATCCGCCAGTCACTAACACTTGGGGGGGAAGAACTGGCAGTTGATGGAGTTTTATTGATTGGTGAGCATGGTGATTATCCACATAATGAGTATGAACAGCATATGTATCCACGACGCTATATGTTTGAACAGATTAGCGGCGTTTTCGCCTCAAGCGGCCGGTCCGTACCAGTATTCTGTGATAAACATCTTTCTTACAATTGGATGGATGCTAGATGGATGTATGATCGGGCACGAGAACTGGAGGTGCCGTTCATGGCAGGGTCATCACTACCACTCTGCTGGCGGAGTCCGTTTTTAGAACACGAGTTAGGTGCACCGTTGGAGTCAGCAGTTTCTATTGGCTATGGTGGAATTGAATCATACGGTTTTCATGCACTTGAGACGTTACAGTGCATGATTGAACGTCGGGCAGATGGTGAATCCGGAGTGGTATCGGTACAGTGTTTAGAAGGAGATGATGTTTGGCGCGCGGGTGATCAAGGACTTTGGTCACGTGAATTGGCTGAAGCTGCCTGTAGTGCTATTGTCAAAAAACCGGAAGGGATTATGTCTGAATGCTGTCAAAATCCTGCAATTTTTCTCATTGAGCATAGTGATGGATTCAAATCAGCCATGTTGATGCTCAATGGATACGTGAATGATTTTGCCTACGCGGCAAAATTAGACGGTGAAGTTCATGCAACCGAGTTCTACTTGCAAAATGAAGGTCCATTTGCACATTTCAGTTACTTGAGTCTTAATATACAGGAGATGTTTTTAAAGGGAAAACCTCAATATCCTGTTGAACGTACCTTGATTACAACCGGAGTTTTGGATGCGGCCATGCGGTCAAGGTTCCATGGTCATGTTCGCGTCGATACACCATATATGTCGGGGATCAGTTATCGATCCTATACTGAGATGCTTGTCCGGCCAACTCAACCGCGTCCATCTGGTGCGTCACTTGATCCATGGCCACCACCAGATGAACAACCCTAAACTAAGTTATTTAAACCGAATTTTGCTGCACAATAGTAATTTAAGGAGTAATTAAAATGTCTAAGTTCAGTTTGGAATCGGTGTTAAATCTATGTATTGCCTTTATCGCATCTACTATTATATTGATTAGTTGTGGTGAAGACGAGGTTGGTAAATCTGGTATTGATATGTCAAATACTTCACCTGTTATTGATGATTTTGTTGCTCCTACGGAAGCCAATGCAGGTGAAGAAGTGACTCTCAAAGTTGCTTCCCATGATCAGGAAGGTGATGTGCTGACTTATACATGGGAGGTGAGTGGTGGAAAGCTCAGTNCAAGAGATCAAGAGACAGTTGTCTGGATACCTCCTCAGGAACCTAGACAGATGTTTGGAAGGTTTTTGGAGAAAACGATTGTTGTTACAGTTACAGTNAGTGATAAGATTAGTAACCCTGTTTATAGATCGAGACAGGTTAAAGTCAGGCTTCTGAATCGGATAGAACCCAGTGAGTTTGTNGCTGGTATTATGTTGGGATATCCTTTAAGCANNGTTCAGATGCTATATGGAGAGGCGAGTGTTGATAAAAAAACTGATATGTGGTTAGAGGGTGCNAATGGCGAGTTTCGGAAACAGTTCTTGGAGGATAATAAGGCGAAGTTCTTTGCTTATGGGGATTTGGGTATCTACCTTGCTGTGGCTGGGGGAACCAATGTGGTTATCGCTGTAGATATCGAATTACCCAATAAATCAAAAACGGAGCGTGGTTTTGGTCTTGGTAGCAGTTTTAATCAGATCTCATCAGAGCTTGGACCGGCCGANAAGATATTCCAATGGAAGGATAACATGTGGCACTATTACGAGAAAAAGAAAATCCATATCCTTTACGACAATAATTCAATTGCTCAAAGGATTGGGGTTTTATAATCCAAATAGTGTTTATCAACCCCTTGTGCTGGAATGGCAATAAATCTCTTGGGTAAGCCCAAGAAACAAAAGTTCGAAGATTTTTGAATATATACTAAAGAATTTAGCTACGTCTTAACTAGATCTAGAGTGAGTTGTCTTATTTATGCATGGGATCTGATATTGTGTCTCTTGATCACGGTTTGATTGTACACTTGCCCTTTAACAAAGATTTGCTGAATTACTCTGGAGTTCAGTTGAGTTTAGGTTCGGAAAATCTCCAGTTGGAGGAAGTCGTTTCCAGCAAATCTCCTACCTCTCATGCCGTTCGATTCAACGGTATCAACAGCTGCTTAACCATTCAAGGTCATCCTGCTTTGCAGTTGGATGATTTTGCCATCTCGTGTTGGATTGAAACAGAGTGGAGTACTGACGTTGTTGGGGATATTGTAAGTCAGTTCGATCCAAAAACTCGTCATGGTTTTGGACTGAGTCTAATTACTAACACAGGGGTTACGTCAACTGCACAGGCGAACTACCGCAATGTCCATTTTGGTATTGATCAGGGNGANAGGGCGGTAAATTGGGTTAATCANGGACGACCGGGAAATGCGGTGCTCGTTAAAGCACTCCATGTTTCGAATGGATACTTGTACGCTTCAACTTTCGAAGCAGGGCCTGAAGAAACTGGGCATCTGTGGTTGTACGAAGGTCCTCATAAATGGAGAGATCTTGGNTCTTCACCAGATAGATCCAACTCTATCAGCTCAATTGTATCCTTNAGTGGTTCGTTATATTGTTGTACAGGGCGATATAATTCGCATGGTTCAGCACTTGGTCCTGCAAAAAATACTAATCCGGGAGGGCGCGTTTATCGTGTTGAGAGTGACGGAAAGTGGACATATTGTGGACATCCTGGTATTGATGATGCTGTTCCTGAAGATCAGCTGATAGAAGGTTACGAAACTGGGAAAGCAGACATGTGCGGATCTTTGACNGTGTTTAAAGGCCAATTGTTTGTGACCTGTTACTACCGACGTGGNGTTTTTAAATATGAAGGTGGTGAGTGTTGGAAACCGGTTGGGCTTGATAAACGCCTATTTAGTTTTACTATCCATCAAGGTGAATTATATGCTTTGGCTAATGGGGGAGAGGTGTTTCGTTATATAGCAGATCATGAGTGGGAATACTGCGGAACTCCAATCGGTTCCACGCAAACTTATGGTGCGGCTATATATCAGGGAGATCTTTACGTGGGAACATGGCCTGTGGGAGATATCCAGCGTTATGTTGGCGGGAAATCTTGGGAACCTATCAGTCAAGCAGGTGATGAACAGGAGATTATGGCTATGGCCATATACAATCAGAAATTGTATGCTGGATCTTTACCCTCTGCTGATGTCTGGCGTTTGGATGCAGGGAGACTAACATTCATCGCCAATCTCGATTCCACGCCAGACGTAACTTATCGGCGAGTTTGGTCGATGGCGGTTTATGGTGGAAAACTTTTTGCTGGAACACTACCTATGGGACAGGTAATGAGTTTGGAGGTTGGGGTGAATGCTACCGTTGATTATGCGTTACCTTGCGGTTGGCAGCATTTGGTGGCAATGCGTGTTGGTAAACGCTTACAGGTTTACGTCAACGGCCAGTGTATGGCAGATGTCCTTACAGGTAATGATTTCAACCTTCATGGATTAGAGTTGCCAATCAGTATTGGATCCGGAGCGCATGCGTATTATAATGGTAGAATGTACGATTTTCGGATTTATAATCGTGATTTGTTGCAAGATGAAATTATGTCTCTGGCTGGTGCTGGGTAGGATTGAGTCTAAGCTTGATAGTTTTTTAACGCCTTTGTGTTTCTAATAGCAATATTTGTTTTCTCATGACATAACGTGTGTAAATTAAAATAAGATATGAATGACAGACATTGGTTTAAGATAACTTTAACATGGTGATACGCTGCCATAATCCCTTGTAATATTTACAGGATATTCATGAAATTTAGAGTTGCATCTTTAATTCCCTTGTTCATGTTTTTAGTTTGCTTTGTCAGTTGTGGGGATCATTTTTCAGAATCGAAGTTCGCCAAACTTGAAAATCGTACCACTACCAAACAGGTTAGAGACCTGTTTGGCCAACCTGACAAGGAATATGTAGCNTCTTCAAAAGATTCTCCTTACATATCGACTGTGTGGGTATATATAGAGGAGGAAGTGGAATATTTTATCTATTTTACAGCAGGCAGTGTGGTGGGNAAAAAGAAAAAAGATAANCAGAAACAAAAATTGAAGCAAACATAAAGCTGCTATATGTTTATTGATTGCATAATTGTCTCATGATGTAGATGATATAAAATTTTAGTTCTTCAAAAACTCGGCTTGAGAGGACTTTNNTGTGGCAAAATTAATAGATCGAGGAATAATAGGTCCGGTTTNCTTTTGGTGTCTTGTCAAGTTTTGGTGCTACGAAGGATCGTATGGTGCTGAGGTTGAGAAAGATGATGGTAACTGACTCTTTTCAGTTAAGTTCCATTAAAAAGCTAAAATGTTAATGAAAAGGGTTGGATGTTTTGTTTAAGAGTATTAATATACATTCAAACAATGAGATGAAAAGGTGTAAAAATGAAGACCCCAATGGATCTTATTACAGAAGCAAAACAGGATATTCCAGAAGTTTCGGTTGATGAATTAAAAGGAAAATTAGATCGAAGCGATAAGCTAGTATTAATTGANGTTCGTGATGGCGAGGAATTNTCTCAAGGATGTATTCCTTCAGCTATTCATATGAGTCGNGGAACGCTCGAGTTCCAGATAGGTAATNAAGTTCCAAACCACGATCANGAAATCGTCCTGTATTGTGCNGCTGGTTTNAGATCACTANTGGCAGCACAATCCTTAGAGAAAATGGGNTATAAAAGCTTATTCTCGTTGGAAGGTGGTTTTCGNCAGTGGANGGAAGAAGGTTATGAAGTAGCAACAGTAGCACNTTGATTTTGGATAAGTTGATTAGNTNTTATNTNATNAAANATGAGAACANCTTCATGTTTAAGGNTNTTTTTGCCAAGGGATAGCGCCCGCCTGTTGAATTTGTTGTTGCATTAACTGGGCTAGATCTTGAAAATTCGTTTGTTTTATTGATGATAGATTTTTTTGTTCTTTTGGATCATCGATTAGGTTGAACAGTTGTAGTGGATCTAAAGGTCGGTTGTGCAACAACTTCATCTCTCCTTGACGAACAGCATGATATCCTAATCCTAGCATGGGTGAACGATCCCTTATGCCGCCCTCTCGTCGAACCCAATATAACAAACGATCACTTAAACTTTGATGTTGTCCCAATAAGGTAGGTAGTATGGATTTACCTTCGATGGGGTGGTTGATTTTAACACCTGACACATCACAGATTGTAGGGAAAAGATCCATTAACAATGCGACTTGATCGGTCTCCGAACCTGACGGAATATGTTCCGGCCAGACGGCACAGGCGGGAACCCGGATTCCACCTTCGTACATGTCTTGTTTCCCACCTCGTAGAGGACCATTGTACGCACCAACAGGCAATGCCCCTCCGTTATCCGATGTATAAAAGATCAATGTGTTTGAATACATGTCGGAATCTTTCAGTGCCTTTATAACACGACCAATGCCAGCGTCCATGTGTTCTACTAAGGCTATGTACTTGGCACGATCTGGGCTGACTTCTGGTTCTCGCTGGAGAATCTTTTGGACCCAGTCGTCGGGAGGCTGAATAGGCGTATGCGGTGCGTTGTAAGCCAAATAAAGAAAAAGGGGTTGATCGGTTTCTTTTTGGTCTCGTATAATATCGATTGCCCATTTGGTGAACAGGTCGGTGGCGTGACCTTCTGGGTCGATTTCCTCATGGTTGAGACGCATATAGTTATAATTATGACGCAGATGAGTGTAGTAATCGTCCATCATATCGCCAAGGAACCCTCGAAAATAATCGAACCCGCGGGAGCAGGGATGATTCTCCTGTTCTAAGCCTAAATGCCATTTACCAATGATGGCATTATAATAACCAGCTTCTTTCAGCATGTCCGGTAGTGTTACTGCGTTTTGGGAAAAGTATCCCCAATTTTGCGCTGCATGTGTTCGGATCACACCGGGTACTCCAACCAAATCAGGATATCTACCCGTCATAAGTGCAGCACGACTTGGTGAACAGACAGGCGAGTTGGCATAAAATTGAGTGAACTTGATGCCTTCAGAAACCAGTTGATCTAGATTCGGTGTATGTAGATTGGGTCCACCATAGCTTGAGAGGTCTCCATAACCATGGTCGTCGGCAAGAATAATAATAATATTTGGATGACCACTGATAGTAGCTGCTGTTTTATCTTTGGCGTTTGTACTCATTATCCATACGTCCTTTTTTTACCTGATTAAAATTGGTGAGGAATTACCGCCGTGTCGTAGTATGGTTTTTCACTAATTAATTTGGGATAATCGGATCCTGTATCATTTTTCTGTTGTTAATTGTAGTTTTATCCAATTAAAGAAGTGTAAGTTGAGAAAAGATCGAAAGGCACAAATTTTTGGGTTTAGACAAACCACAGATTTTACCAAATCAGGTCTTGCTCACTTTCAATTACGGATGAATCCAGTATTATTCCCAATCCTGGCTTATCCAAC
>NZUQ01000144.1 GCA_002697225.1 Candidatus Poribacteria bacterium | reverse complement strand
GGGAAATCAAATCAGCTTAAATATTGGCAACCAACCAATTTCACTATCAGACGGTTACTTCAATTTCTGAATCTAGATCAGGAACATCGAAGTAACCGAGAAGGAAAAGAAATCAAAAATGGGACAAGGAAAAATAGTAGTCGAGCTAAAGGCAGCGTACAAGAGCAAGCAAAAGGTTGGATCGATTGGAAAAAAAATGCCTCCTCCTACGGAACGCCGCGCCGCTTGGGATAGTGACAAATTCAGAAATCTATCCCAGAAGTACAAGGTGCTATACGGAAAAGCATAGATGACTAATATAACGAATATTAGCTAAACACTTCATTATCCGATTTTGAGGGAGAAGTTCCAAACTTCAAGTAGAATCATTACTATTCCTATAACCTGCCACTTGCTCATCATCATACAGAANTGCTTACCGACATCTCTAAACAGTCCTGTTCCTTTATCCTAGCAAGGAAATTATGCTAAAATGGGTCATTAAATTCTTAACAAAAATTAGGAATATAAGGAGGACGACATGTTAGTGCCTATTGAATCTATCTGTGTAGTCCCCGCTGAGCCGGACAACGATCTCAAATTCGCAGCATCTTATGCCACGGAAGAAATAAACCACATGAGCGGAATCCGTCCGTTCATTGCTGATCCAACTCTCATTCCCAATTCCCGCTACTCCATCATTATCGCATGGCATAACGAAGACAATTGTCCTTCCCAAGATTCATACGTACTATCGTTCAAGGAAACTTCGACTACAATTTCTTCTCGATCGAAGCGTGGCTTGCTCTTTGGGATTGGCCGATTTCTCCGGAATAGCCCTATGAAATCCGCATGCCTAGAAATCCCTGAACGATTGGACCTCCAAGCTACACCTTCTAGCCTAATTCGCGGTCATCAGATTGGCTATGGGCAACTGAGCAACAGCATGGATTCTTGGACCACAACACAATTTGACCGATACATTCGCGATCTCATTATGTTTGGATGCAATGGAATCGAGATTGAGTATAAACCCAATCCAAGCCCACACCACACCTTACCTTTTGACGAAATGGCCACCGAAATCTCTCGAATTGCCACACGATATGATCTAGACTGCACTCTATGGATTCCAAACTTGGGAGACGAATCTCACTACATTGACCCCATCTCTTCGAAACATGAACTAAACAGCCGGAAGAGTTTTTTTTCGATCCTGGAAAAGATTTCTGCGATTACAATTCCTGGAGGAGATCCCGGCAAGCTTAGGCCAAAAACCCTGTTCCCTTGGGTCGAACGCTTGACCAAACAACTTGAACTCTGCGGATATTCACAAGCCGCATGGATATCTGCGCAATGGATGGAGGCTGATTCTGCTTGGAACAATGACTTTCTTGAGCTTGCAAACCAGAAACCCATTTGGTTGCGAGGCATCGTTCACGGCCCATGGACACAATTATCGATTCCAGAGTTAAGACAACAACTTCGGGATGATCTGCCAATTAGGCGGTATACGGATTTAACTCACTGCATTTTCTGCCAGTATCCAGTCCCCGATTGGGATCTCGCCCATGCAATGACCGCTGGTAGAGAACCAATCAATCCCCGACCAAGGGCATATAAGCATATTCATAACCTCTACTTCGCAGATACCTCCGGCTCTANCCCCCACACTACAGGTGTCAACGCCGATATCAACACATTTGTGTGGCTAGATCAAGAATGGGACTCAACCTCAGATGTCTGTGATACATTGCGGGATTATGCACGTGTCTTTCTGGATACCGCAATGGAGGATGATTTCCCTGAGAGTATTCTGGCACTCGAAAGAAATTGGGAAGGCCCACTCATTGCAAATAATGNGGTCGATGAAACGTTGGAACGCTGGAAAAAACTCGAAAAGTCGGCCAATTCTGATGTCGCTCACCATTGGCGCTTCCAATCACCTCTTCTAAGAGCTTACTACGATGCCTACATCCACAGNAAACTAATTCAAGACAAGGAAATTGAAAAACAAATCATTGACTACCTTCCCCCCAATGAAAAGAGAAAGGCAATAAAGCGATACCTAACTCACCAGAAAGAAACTTACGCAGATCCAACCACAACAGAGCTAAGACAAAATTGTGTTATGCTTTCTGAAGAANTATACAAGTCAATTGGATTAAAATCTTCAGTTCAAAAGCATGGAGCAGCTCATAAGGGAAGGGGAGCTTTTATGGATGCAATTGACGAATCACTAAACGATTCAAAATGGTTAGCTCATCAGATTGAGACCACCACTTCAATAGAATCAGAGCTGGAAAGGTCCAAATCCATGAGATCAATTCTAAACCGAAACGAGCTTGGCAAAGGGGGCATCTATGATAACCTTGGCACACCCGATCAAATCGGTCAAGTGGTAAACCCTGTTGATATTAAATATGATCCGACAGGTCTATCAGGGTCACGATCAGGGTTCGGTATTGCGATGGATGGCATGCCGCGTTCTCAAACTGTGGAAATTAAGGAACATGAAGGTCAGCCAATCCCGATGGCTTGGTTAACTTGTGTCGAGGCTATATATCATACCCCTCTCATATTGTTCTACGNGGGGCTCGACGATTCCAAGGCATATGACTTACATATCGTATACCCAAGCCGAATCGGNAAAAAAGCGAAACTAATTGCCAACAAAGAGTTTGTCATCCACGATTGGATCAAAACTGGAGACAAAGCCCCCATGTCGTTTATCATCCCAATCGGCATCATACAAAAAGGCAAACTTGAACTTCAATGGATAGGAGGAGGGGAACGAGGAATTCAGGTCGCAGAGTTATGGATAACTCCACAGTAACGCAGGATAGAACTCACCCAAAAAAACACCAAAGGGTTTCTAGGCCTTCTTCAGTCATGATTGTCTTCCATCTTAGCAAGATATGGCTCAGGGCTNAAACCAGAGTATCGTTTTGACATGCCCTCGAGAAATTCTTTGGTCCAAAGTGNATCTCCAAGAGGAGGAAAACCCAGCAACTCGAGCTGACGCGGAGTGGNTTCGGCGATAAAACGGCCCATCCCNNCAATGGTGGCANCACTTTTATANGTGAAGGACCGGCCCCCATCCCAAGCACGATCCTTACGTGTAAAACCTACCCACATGGCCGGACGATGCCCAGTTGATACCCTGAAATCGGAGGCGGCATGACGAGTAAAAACACTGTAAAGACAGACAGAACCACCAGGAACAATCATTGGAACTACCTTCTTGTCAGGCTCATTATTGGGCACCATTCGTATTGGAGCCATTCCTTCGTCTACATCGTCAAAGCAATAGAAGCAGGATAAATTCATAAAATCATCGCGTTCTACATGTGGTCCCAGTGTATTATTACCATAGTCGATGTGGAAACTAGTCGAGTGTTTCTCACCGGCATACTTAACTCCTAAGTGACCTTCGCAGAGACGAATTTCTCGAGTATCAAGTATACGCTCGGCAGCACTGACTAAATTAGGATGAACAACGACGTGATTAAGACCTGAGTGATCCCAAGGAAAGAGTACCTGCCTTGGCGTGTTATTTTTTCTACCTTGAACGATATATTGGCCGTAAGGAGGCGCAAAAAAGGTAAAAAACCCATCAAGCGCGGCCTGTTTTTCATCATCAGAAAGAAAATTTTTGATGATCAGGAACCCCTGCTCTTTATAAGTGGCAAGTTGTGCATCGGTAATGTGCATATTTTTCTCCTGATTTTCTACCAGTGCTTAAACGAGTACATTTGCTGGCCCAAGATCAAGCCAACGACAGCCCAGATCGTCCCCATCAAAAACTCACCCAGCATCACCCCAAAAAACATAGGTAGCGCTCGTCTGTAAGCACGAACACCACCATGTCGAAGCAATAATAGTTTAATAAACCAAGCCAAGAAAACCGGGAACCATAGTTTAGCAAAATTTCCGTTTGCGGCTAATGGATAAGCCAAAGGATGAAACGGCCACCAAATGAATCGCAATCGACAAACAAGCATGATAGAAGTTAAGATAATACCTAAAGACAGGAACCCCACGTTAGTCCAATCGGTTTCACTCGGAGAAAGAAGCCATCGCTGAAGATCTGTAAAGGTCTCCTGTCCCCGCCAAGTCCCTAAACTGCCGTGTTTATAACCAGCATGAAGAAAGGCAAAAAATCCTATGAGCAACCCCAAAACAGTAGATACCCACATTAACCAGAGCAGATGGCACGAATTGGTACCAGACTGCTCGGCGATCTTAAATCCTTCAAGCTGGTTTGGCATCGGTTGTGATCGATAGTTGCGAGTAAACCCATAAAAGTAGGCATACCCAGTCAAGTTTTGAGGGCCAATGGCGCGAGACCCGAAAAGCGTGGTCAACAAAAAGCTAGGACCTGCTCGATAGAAATCCTGTGTCGGTGTACCCAGTTCCGCCCGCATCCGAGTGAAAGCTAGTACATACGCACTATGTACAGCAAAAAAAAGGACAATGGCCCAAATTGACATGCCTGCCCGCATCCAGAAACCAATAATAATCAATATGCTCAAAATTAAGCCAGTCAGAGCCATCCGATAACTGATTGGTTCACTGCTTTCATCGTCCAAGGGTTTGAAGAACGCACAACAAACCCTCCAGAAGTGTCTGCGTGTGACCCACAATCCAAAAACTGACAAAGTAAGATAGGCACCTGAAGATTGCATATCCACATGAGGAAATCCAGGAATACTGTCAATACCAATTATTGCACCAAAAACGCGTTGAGCTTTCCAAAACAGATAGAAAGTCCAACACGCAAATGATAAGTCCAAGGGCATGATAAAGCCAACACCTACAGCATAAGGATTCAAATGGATTAGTGTTGATCCCATGGCTCCCCATGGTTTGTCAGTGAAGAATTTTCCAACATCATGTCTAATCGGCAGAAATGGCACAAAAGGAAAAAGGTGGTTTAATCCGTTTAATAGATCTACCCCTAAACCAATACCAAAACCAATCCATAGGAGACGACTTTGATAAAATTTTGTATCCTTGGTCATCTCTAGCGGCAATATGATCACAGGATAACTCAGTTTTTCATGTTCAATCCACTGCTTACGCAAAATCACGCTGAACATCATCATAGCAAAGGCTAAAGNAGAAAAGAAAAACAACCACGAAAAAATNGGCTGAATCCAAGCACGAACATGTTGCTCNACAAGNAAATCGGAACTTCCTTCATAGTAACCACGTAGAGCACTTGTATCCATAACAGCAATCCAATCTGGAATAAAATGGAAAAATAAAGTTTGCCATTCGTTTTCAGGAGTTGTAAACCAAGCAGAATGGCCAAGTACACACATNGTAGCTTGTAACAGATCATGCCCACAAACCACACAAGCCAATGTCACAATCAAATAGATGGTCAACAATTCGCTCTGCTTGAACTCCCAAGCGGGCAGATAGCGTTTCAAAAAGAGATTGAGGANGGTAAAAACAAAAAGCGTGGCAACAGCATTAAAAATAATTGTCATAGTGGTCGGATACTGCGTTGTCCACACCGTTTCTGTCTGCACAACTAGATAGATATTTAATGGCACCGACAACATACCTAAGATAACTGCGCGACCCGTAATATTATCTGTTCTATTCATCCATTTCCTCAACCTACAATGTAACTCTAAATTTAGAATAGCATAAGGATAATAAAATTGTAGTGTAACTCCCTTATACTAAGGACAATGTTTTTGACAAAATCAAGGATCATTTCTAATAGACACATTGCTGATAAAAATGTATGTTAGTATCAATCCTTATCATGAAAACNCCAATAAATCAGGAGAAATATATGAAATGCAAGGTGGTACAGTTATCTCTTGTTATCATTGGTAACCTGTACNTAGGTTGCCATAAGCTGGATACAGATATCAATGTCATCGCAATAAAAAAAGAAATAGCAAATGGGAAGTCTGTTTTAATAGATGTTAGGACGGATGTGGAATGGCAAACAGGCAAAGCCAAAGGGGCAATTCACTTTGAATTGAGCCGGCTACAAAATGGCGAAATGCCCGAACTCGACCGAGATCGCCGAATTTACGTTTACTGCCAATCGGGAATGCGCTCGAAAATTGCACAACAGATTTTAACTGACAACGGATTTAGCAATGCCATCAACCTTGGAGGACTGGGTATTTGGCAAACNAAAGGGGGAAAAATTGATAAACCGTAACTTGNCTAGCAGTAAAATGCTTGATAAANATGTTAAATTACTTCATAATGANCGGGCATCAATAACTCAAGCAAACTTGTAAGGATGATGATGTCTAAACACTTAAACCCATTTTGTTTCTTGTTACTTACGTTGGTACCATTGATATTTGGTTGTGTTGTAGACAATCCNAAATCCAATATCAATCAAACACAGGAAATTGCAATGAACCAAAGCAATGAAAAACACGAAACCGCAACCTTTGGTGCTGGCTGCTTCTGGTGTGTAGAAGCAGTTTACCAAAACCTGAAAGGAGTACAGAAAGTAGTATCGGGGTACGCCGGTGGGAAAACACCTAACCCTACATATAAGCAGATTTGTACAGGACAAACAGGACATGCTGAGGTTGCTCANATCACTTACGATCCAAACCAAATTTCGTATCAGGATTTACTGGATGTTTTTTGGAACACACATGACCCAACGACATTGAACCGNCAAGGAGCAGATACTGGAACNCAGTACCGNTCTGTCATTTTCTATAATGACNACCACCAGAAAGAAATTGCNGAGCAAGCGATGGCTGAAACCGANGCATCTGGNCTATGGTCAAATCCCATCGTAACCGAGATTTCCCCTATCCCNACCTTCTATCCAGCTGAAGATTACCATCAGAACTACTATCAGTCAAATCCNTCACAACCGTACTGNNCGGTAATTATTTCACCNAAGATTCNAAAATTAAAAAAAGAATTCAAACACATNCTNAATGAATAANCCACNNNAGNCATTAACCAAANCAAATAAAATATAAACCAATGNNGNACTTCAAGTAGCCAGTCCCCTTTTTTGNTGGNGGCTGCATGCNATTTTTCCATCAGGGNAATATNCAAGGANATGATCCCTGNCACTATCGGGATCCGGNAGTTTTTTGTAATGGNTCACAGACTGTTTTACTCATTTCGNCACAGGAGAAAATATAAAAATTTAGTAACCNACAGTCTGCTACTGGTTAGTGTTCAATCTACGGGGCTTGCTTCCGAGCCTGAAATGGTGACATAAAGACCTCGTTAGCTTTCTGGCAATCTACTTTTCNTATTTTACCAGAATGGACAGACACTATTTCAAAANCTGCAAGTATTTCCACNATNATCAAATTGACTAATNATGAAACTACTATCAGACCAAGAAATTCAATTTTTTAAAGAAGAAGGCTACTTGATCAAANAACAGGTCATGGATCCAAATTTGATTTCCCTTGCACGGGAACGNCTTTGGGACAACGCATCTGATAGGATGAATCCCANNGATNCAGNTACNTGGATTGGTCCTATCGAGGANCANCGGGATGATCAGNGTAACGTGCGCGGTGGATATAGTTGGAAATACCGACAAATCGGCAGTCAAAAGTGGATTGTGCGTATGCTACCGAGAGATCCCACTATATGGAGCATAGCCGAACAACTGCTGGGTAGTGGGAAAGTCGTCATACCAGATCGAATTCGAGGGATTTACTGTATCCTACCGCAAGGGGATCTACCAGAAAAACCAACTACTTGTCATACCGATGGACACCCCTTTCACCTTGGCGTTGTGGGTTACATCGACGACGTGCCACCAAATGGTGGAGGGTTTACAGTTTGGCCCAAAAGCCATCGCAAATTGTACTTTAATTACCANTCATCACACCNAAATGAGCCCACTGACCAACACGAGAAAGACATTGCCTATTTCAATCAACAAACTTACGTAGATTGCCATGGTCAGGCTGGTGATATTGTCTTCTGGCANCANCGATTAGCCCATGCAGCTGGACACAATCGATCAAGACAAATTCGGCAAGCTGTCCTCTACGATTTTCGTCGAAAAGATATGGACCAAGTAATGAAGGAACCACCGAGCCAAGATATGTGGAGGGATTGGCCAGGAATCACTAACCTAAGAAGAAATGTTCAATTCGATCAAGGATAGGATCACAAGACATGATCATGAATAGTATAGATGTCATTACATTCTTGAGTCCGCAGATACTTCCAAAGGTTTGAATTTAATCTCAATGGATAGTACACATCGGCCTCCACTCATTTTCGAGTTTATACACTTACCAGTTGCTATTGAGATAATTTAATTTGAGTTGGGATTTTTGCGTTATAATACATCTTTAATAGGAGATAAAGAATGTCATTTTCAGCAGATGCATGGAAAAACAATGCTGATATCTATACTAAAATCATCGAAATGCCTTTTAATCAAGAAATGATTTCTGGCAAGCTTAATTCCAAAAAATTNCAATTCTATATGGTGCAGGACGCCCACTATCTGATTGCTTTCTCAAAATCTCTATCCATTTTGGCTTCTAAAGCACAGGTTTCAGAGGAAATTATACAGTTTGCTGAAGCTGCAAAGGTGGCTATAGTAGTTGAAAGATCNCTACATGAAACCTACTTTCAACNCTTCGGGTTAACCCGAAGTGNTGTCGAAAACATAGAAATGTCACCGGTTTGCGATCATTACGTTAATTTCCTGCTTGCGACAACTACAAATAATTCNTATGAAGTTGGATTGGCGACTATTCTGCCATGTTTCTGGATCTATGCAGAAGTTGGCAAACATATTTATCAACAATCCGTAGGGAAGAATCCCTATCAGGATTGGATCGATTCTTATGCCAGTGAAGAGTTTGAAGAATCTGTTAACCATGTCATTAAAACAACTGATCANGCCGCTGCAGATTCATCGAAAACAACAATTAAAATGATGCATTACGTATTCCGAAGAGCGACACAACTAGAATGGATGTTCTGGGATAGTGCCTACCAGATGCAAAGTTGGCCGGTTTAAAATATACAGGCTAAGCTTCTTCCACCCGGATATTTTCTACCTCCTTTTCCACGATCCATTCTAAAAAAATTTCTTGTTCCAATGTAATTTCTATCTCTGATTGATTTTGACTATCCAAAGGCGAAACCATGTAAAAAACTCCGTCTTCAAGCAATTCCCTAGTACGTAACAGGGGGAAAAAATATTCGTTTGGTTTTTTCGGATCACGCGTTTCTCCGGTGGTGAAGTATTGGAGTTGTGTACGAAGTTCGGCGGTGATTTCAAATGGNTCNATCTCCGGTTTCTCGATTGGCGAAACAAAGTACNTNGGCATTTTTCCTTCCAACTCTTTTCAATGAATTATAACTTAATTCAGTAAGGCTTGTAACTTTTTCAATGCAATCAATGCTTGTTTATAATCTGGATTTTCTCTCAAAGCTTCTTTATAACCAACAATTGCTTTCTTCCACCTCAACTGAGATTCCCAGATACGAGCCAAATTCATGTGTGGAAACGCTCGTGATTCATAATCAGGCGCCCGTATAGCTTTCTCTAGCCACGAGATAGCAGCACTGTCCTCTCCTAACTCTATTAAATAAGCACCGATGTCGTTATAAGGATTACCAAAGTTAGGATCTGTTCGAATTGCGTTCTGACATTCCTCGATTGCCTCTTGAAACCTCCCCATCATACTATATGCCCACCCCAACCAAGTATACGCTTTTGCTGTTGGATACAATTCAATTGACTTGATATAAAGTTCCGCGGCATGTTCTAACTCACCACGTATATGATGCTGTTCTGCTTGATCAAAATATTGCTGAGCCTGTTTTTTCTTGTCAACTGTATTCATACACTGTANCCAAAATCTTGTGGCTAATTCTTAGATCNAAGCCAATACCTATCAATATTAAGCTAAATTCTATCACACTTCTATNCACAAAACACAAGTGGATCTATCCACTGACGAAAGTAACCTNCCATTTGAATTAANAGNNAAATGATGTCACATAATATCTTTATCTATANATTCTGCGAATACTCANTAAGATCATTACACACCCCCAAATAACAGCGAATTTTGTAACNGAGTCCTTCAATTCATCTATAAAAAGACTACCCAAAAACACACNCATACCGAAGNNAAGCCACAGAAAAAAAAGGAGAGACGGTATATTCTTCATCTGCTTAATCACCTGTGAAAAAATATTGAAACATTATTCTTATATTTGATACAAACCTGATCAAATTAGATATTATTGACCAGTCGAACGAATTTCAACATGATCAAGACCTTCCTCCAATGGCAACCGAACTTGGGTTTTGGTTTTGTGAGNAATATGAATAGCTGTGATAACTTCTAGCGCTTTTAGACCATCGCGTCCTGTCGANACAACTTCTAGCGCTTTTAGACCATCGCGTCCTGTCGAAACACCCTCGCGACCCTCAAGGAAGCAATCAACTGCCTCCCGGGTTGCACTATAGAAATAATCATCCAATTCAAAGGTTTGAGGCATATCAGGTATCGGGGAAAAGTCATAGCGTGTACCATATATATCACTTGCATCAACTAAGGAGCCATACTCCCAAATCCCCCGACTTTCACAGAATCGGATCTGTCCTTGAGTACCAGCAATAACAGTGTCACTCAAAGATTCTCTACGAGTTGGAATACAGTTTATGAAAACGACCACTCCATCTTGGCAAACAACCATCCCTCCACCACCTGGATCAGAAACTGGTTCTTGGTTAAGAAATCCAGAAACCCACTGTGGTTCTGCATCTGTAAAATAGAAAGCATAGTCCACTGTATGCGTACCATTGTGCAGTAAAGGCCGTGCACCAGAGTAGGTAATGGTTTTGATTTCTCCGACTGCTCCCTCATTAACCATTCGTTTCAGCTTGCGGTAGTGAGGTAGGAAACGACGAGTATGATCAACGAGTAGCCGACTACCGCGTGTTTCACACGCCTCTACCATCTTGCGTCCTAATTCCACACTAACAGCCAGCGGCTTTTCGACTAGAATTATCTTGACGCTGGCTTCTGCTGCTTCGATAACAGGTTGATGATGATGAAAATTGTGAGTGGTAACACTAACAATATCCAAGTTGGCATTTTCATACATCGCCTGTGCAGTATTGTATCGATGATTAACTGGAATCTCCCACTCATCCCCAAACTGTTGCAACCTTTGACAATCAACATCAGCCACAGCAACCAAATCAGCTTCCGGACAACGGCTATACCCCCCAGCATGGGAATTTTCTCGACCACCCAATCCGCCAACGCTACCTGCTCCAACGATACCAACACGCAATGTCGTTTCTGACATTTTAGATATCTCCTAATTTAGTGTTTTCAATACCCTAANATGTTGACAAAATAAAGATTATAGGTATCTGGATGAATCTCTGAATCAGAATCCCNTGTACNAATACCAGTTGCATAAGCANTNATAACANATATAAGATGCATNATCATATATCACCCNCCAGTAACCAAATATTCGGAACTCATTATCATCTCAAAANCAGAATAATNTTGNATATCGTTACTTATCCATCCAATATTGAACCTATTTGTCTCAAGTAGAAGTTANCACTTTGTGTTANGATGTTATTGAATTATATCAGGTAGTTAATCACCCGTCGAGCACACCTATCATGTAGTCTCCTCGACCTGTATAAAAACCTTGAAAAATTGACAATTGATAGGTAGCTAATCATATTTTATAGTCACGTTGCTCTTTGCGAGCGCACACTGNAGCCTAGACTCAACGTCGTGATTACTACAGTATCTTGCCACTAGCCCTAGATTGGAGTACCTAAACATGAAACACCATCCTTTTTTGAAAGGAATTGCTGTCTGTCTATCTGCGCTACTGGCCGGGTTGTTTGTCTTTTTTTACACAACTAGTCGTGGACTGCATCGTAAGTATAAAATTGACTATACCATCCCAGCTATTAACAATTGGCCGAGTGTAGGTAACCTTCAGGTCGGTATCGGTGTCCGTCAAATAACACCCTTGATGGAGTACTACGATACTTGGACAGACATTAACGGCAATGGTGCCTATGAACCAGATATTGATACTTATGAGGATGTCAATGGCAATGATACTTTCGACTTAGTTTGGATGGCGGGCTTTGATAGTAACCGACCTGCACAAGGTGTTAACGATCCTCTTTGGTCTCGCGCTATCGCCTTCCGAAATAACGGCTTAACCATTGTTTTAGTCAGCATTGACAGTATTGGTCTTACCTACGATCAGTATATTTCTATTCGCCAAATGGTTAAACAAATCAGGTCGGATATTGATCACATCACTTTTGCTGCCACTCATACCCATAATGCCCCTGACACAATTGGTCTCTGGAGTTACCGACTGCTATTGAATTCGCGCTTTGACGAAGAATACATCAAATTTCTTCAGCAATGTACCTGTGATGCCGTTCTAGAAGCAGTTGAAAACCTAGTACCTACCGATACAATAATTGCTAACGCATATGTACCCAAAGAAAATTTCAGCCGTGATTCACGTCAACCTATCATGGTCGACCACCAACTACCAGTGGCTTGGTTCAGGAAGAAGATAAATGGACAAAGTATCGGCACATTGGCTTCATGGGGCATGCATCCCGAAGCCTTTGGAAGCGAAAATACATTTATCTCTTCTGATTTCGTACACTATTATCGACAAGCCATGGAAAACGGCCTGGCTGGAACCAATGGATTTGCAGGATTCGGTGGTAGATCAGTTTTCTTTACCGGACCAGTTGGCGGCTTAATGACACAACTTGGCCTGGAAATCACCGATCGTTTTGGTCAACAACAAAGCCATGATGGACGAGACAAAGCGCAAGCACAAGGAGAAAACCTAGCTATTTTGGCATCACAAGCCTTACGCGGTTCCACAGCAAAAAAAATGGAAGATCAATATGTTGCCTTATCAGCTAAGACCTTTTATTCCCCGGTTGGTTGGCCGATGAAGATCTTGGTTGCTTTAGGCACAGTGCACCCAGGTCTTTATGGCAACATCTTTGCAACCAAAGTTCGGAGTGAAATCAACGCTATTCGTGTTGGTGAGATTGAGCTACTGACAACTCCAGGGGAGATCTTCCCTGAGATTGTCGATGGAGGAATTGAAACGCCAGATGGAGCGGATATTCCAATTCCACCAGTCGAGGTACCACCGTTACGGCATTGTATGACAGGATGGCTTAACCTGAATATCAATTTAGGAATGGATGAGGTAGGTTATATTGTCCCAATATCACAATGGGACCGGAAACCACCATATACATATGAAAACAAAAAAGCGCCCTATGGAGAAGTGTATATAGGAACTCCGAAGGCATCGCGTATCATTTATCAAACCAGCATAGAACTGTTGGATCATCTCCACACCACATTGAGAAATGCACCAGAAAAAACTGCCCTACCAAGGCCTATGCCAGATTCCCATTAAAGAAACTGATTTCCGTCGTATTCCTTCTATCAGACCTCTCACATAAATAGTAAAATTCATCAAAATTCTACAGTTGGTTGTAGCCAGGCAGATTCAAATTCCCCTTCATGGTAAGGATTTTCCTTTTCTTTTGAAGAAATAACTTTGGCTCGAACATAGATCTCATCACCCTTGAAATCGTATTGAACCTTGAATCCTGATTCCTCAGCTAAAATCTGCCCATTTACCCCTTCCTTTGAGTTTCGACGCTGACTATCCATTGATTCGGAATCAATCGTATTACTTTTCATTTTGCCTATAAATTGAGTGATGTAAGTTATTCCATCTTCTGGTTCAATTTCAATTTTGAAAGATTGCCAATTCTTTTCAAATGATTTGATGATTACACCCGTAGAGGAATAAAAATCACCTTTTTCCATCGCCCTAATGATTAACTCTGGCGTAAGAAAAGCTGCCTTCACCATTACCCAACCACGTCCGGGATTACTTCGATTTGTCTGATATTGATGATAGTTATGAGCATCATCAGTTGCAATACCATATATTATTTCACCTGAACCATTGGTCAATCGTTTGATTAAGATTTGATCCCACATCTCTTCTGTGCTTATATGGGCAGCATCCCCATAGTTTCTGACAGATGGGTGACCATTGTAGACTTCGAAGAATTTTTCGTTTTCTACCTCAGCAATATCTTCAGCTGTCAAGGCCCAATCAAAATTTGGATGATTGACGTGCACCAAAATCGGCCGACCAATCTGTCGTCGCTGCTCCATTACAGCATTGACATTATTTTGAATTACCTCACGAACTGATCTGCCACTCTTAGGTGTAATCAAAGTTGCAAGATTCGATGCATTGAGATGAACAGGTTTGTTAATAAAGCGGGCTGTAATTTCTTCCCCTTGAATCAACAAGAATTGTCCTGGCGTCTCAAAAAGTGAGCGAAATTCATTAAGTGGTTTTAAACGAACCGTCAGTCCTAATTCCGGATCTTCCTCTGTTTCAACCCATTCCTTTCCAAATTTTGCCAAATAGTTCAGGTAAGTTTTTTCAACTGCTTTGCCACCTGCGGCTGGAAAAATCCATTTGTCCCCTTCCTGTAGGATGTTNTGGTCAGATAAGGCCAGAAAATTGTAACCATTCTCCACATACCAGCTAACAATCATCTCCGGAAAATCGTCACCATCACTCCAGAAAGAATGCGTATGAAGATTACCTTTCCACCATTTGGAATTCGATGTTTTTTGATCGGGGTTTATTTTTGCTCCAACTCCATTATTGAAATTTATTGCTATTAGAATAACAAAAAAAACATATTGAATAACGCATCGACAAGACATAAAATTGGCCTCAAATTATTAGAGAACAAAGTTTGCAACATTTAGAGGAAAACATCACCCCTAANTCCTGTTANCCGTTTGAAATCTGACTCGGATCGATCTTTTATCTGTTGGTATTTCATCCTTCAATTCTAACATGCCTCTCTTTCAATACAAGAGATCTATTATTCAAACCAGACAGTTATAATCTTCACAAACAAAACTTGAAATACAGATAAAAAAATTCCGGGAGATTTAAACAGATTCTGAATATTGGAAAGAGATATTCTTCAAAATCACGCACCAAAATTTAAGACAAACTCTGTTAACCGAACTATGCTGGTTATAGATATTACTACTAGATTGTATCACTACTTAACTGGTATAATAAGCTAGAATAGTTTACTAAGCCGAATATGCCTAACATCACCCAACCAAAAAATAGAGTGGGGAACCATTCCTGCCAGCATTTTTGCTATGGGTCTAGCCAGAAACCAATACATAGGATCAAGCAGTTTGATTTTGATTATCCTAACGAACGGTTAGCATGTGAACATCCCCAACGGCAAATCTATCTTTCTCAGTTTGAAATCGGTATTTACCTAGTGACCAACCATCAGTTTGGGTTTTCTGTTGATAATGCTGGTTATCAAGCTGGCCGGGAACTTGAC
>NZUQ01000143.1 GCA_002697225.1 Candidatus Poribacteria bacterium | reverse complement strand
GATCACTCCAAGCAATACTGGCACAAGGTAAGGTCGATAATACCTGACTATCAAAGCAAAAGAGATTGGTTGAAGGTCAATTCCAGTTTACTGGAGTGGTAGAGTTGATTTTGTGACTGAGTTTATTCGAGTGCCGTAATTCACTATCTTCCATTAATCAGCATCCTCTTGACCTACTCAAAACAATTGACGTCAATAAACTAAATTGATAGACTCATCTGTGAAATCAAATATGAGATCAAATTCAATATGGATGGATTTATTGCTACTCTGCTAATAGATTAAGCGGAGTCAATCGAAGGACCAAATCATGAATAATGAAGAAAAATACCTATTCGATCTCAATGGTTATCTAGTTGTCAAAGATGTTTTAACTTCTGATGAAATAGCTCTTTGTAACCAGTCAGTTGATCAGCATGCGGACCAAATTCGTGAGCGGGTTGGCGAACTATCGCTGTCTGGAGGCTCAGAACCGCTAAAGGGCGTTACCGGACGAGGAGACTTAGGTGGTATGCTCGGTTGGGAAAAACCTTGGAGTCAACCGTTTCGGGAATTGCTCGCGCATCCTAAAATTGTGCCTTACCTGAACGAAATTTTAGGTGTAGGGTTTCGTATGGATCACAATCCTGGTTTGATTACTATGCGTAAAGGCGCAGAAGGTCATGTTTCCCACGGCTCATCTGGTCCTGGCTTTGATCCAAACCAGTATTATATTTTTAAAAATGGGAAGATGCATTGTGGCTTAACGGTAGTTGCCTGGCAATTTTCGGATGTTAACCCGAATGATGGAGGGCTGTGTCTGATTCCAAGCAGCCATAAGTGTAATTTTTCCTGTCCACAGTCAATGAAACAACACCAGAAATATCAAGAGCATATTCGTCAAATTACCTGCAAGGCGGGGGATGTGGTAATTTTCACAGAAGCTGTTACCCATGGCACGTTACCTTGGAAAGCTGACCATCAGAGAAGGTCACTGCTTTTCCGATATTCGCCTGGAAACCTAGCTTATGCCGGAAGTTACCATCCGAGTTGGCCAGAGTCTTACCTTCAAGATTTAACTGTAGAACAACTATCTGTTTTGGAACCACCTTACCATACGCGATTGAATCGTCCTATCCTAGATAACCAAGGCAAAAAGATTTGATAACACATATAATTCGTTACCACTCTTTTTGAGAATCTTTAATATTGCTTGTTTTATTATTTCTGATTCATCTCTTGTGTGCCATTGGAAAAACTCCCCAAATCATCCTTTCTTACCAAGGTCCTTTATTTACACTGGAACACAATTTGATGACAAAGGCAATAACTGCAGCAATGAAAACTGACTATATTTAACAAGCGTTGTTCTATTCTCAAGATAAATTAGCTTATCATTCCAAATGACATATTTTCAGGTGCTATCACCAACATAAAGGAAGCGTTCTATTATCGGGAAAGGGATCAATTGAAGATTTTGGACAACTGCTGAGATTGCTCTTAATCTGCGCTGGTGTGGACGGAGTTTTTACTGTTTTTCGGACTCAGTATCTCCTGAAGGATTATCTGCCGTGAGAAACACCCTTTCTGACTTCGCACTTAGGTTAACTTAATCACATCGGCATCTGACCTGAAAAAAGTTTGGAATAGGTTCTCACCTGTAAATCCAGACAAAGTACATCAGCTCGATTTAACCCAAACCTACTGAGGATCGGAAGCTGAATAAATCTACCTCGTTCATGTAGAATTTGAGACGAATTCGTTGATCTTTCATCTTTTCTATGACTGTCGGATCTTTCTGCCAACTCTGTTCCAGATTGACACTGTCTCCTCGAATGACATCTGCCTGTTCCTGAGTTAATCCCTCAATTGATTTTAAATCTTCAGTCAGAACCTCGATTTGCAAACCACCGTTCCTACTACCTCCAAGTACTGAAGCGTTTACCCAAAGTTTCCCACCTGGCCAGACAAACGGTTTACTGACCAGTGTAGCTGGAAAACAAGAGGCTCTCAATGAACAGAAACCGTCAGCCCGAAGTTGCGCCAGTCCAATACCACGACCGAAAGTTAAATGGCGGTTTCCATGCATAGCAGGACCACCCCAGTAATAGAACCATAAGGTTTCCACTTGACCTTGTTTGGTTCTGACGGGGGGTGAAAGTGCAGTATCGGTAATCTGACAGTCAAACTTCCCTTCGGTGCCACCGCCTGTTGACCGAGGTAGAAACGGTTGTCGCGGTCGAATACGGGTCCACGTCACCGTATCCCGACTCATTATCAGTTCCATTTCACCGTATGGATCCTTTGTTTCCCAGAACCACTGGAAGAGACCAACATAAATGTTCTCATAGGGAAACCCATGGGCGTGGTAGATTTGTCCCGCTGGATCATCTTCCAAATCCGGATAGACGACGCGGCTTGGTTTCCCTCGAGCGGCGTCAGTATTAATTTCCAGACGATGGGCTGCTCGAACTAAGCCCCATTTCTCCATATCTTCTAACCCACGGCTGATCAATACATATGGGTATTCAGCATTAGGACCTTTCATAGCCGTACAGCGATCCCCCATTCCGTGTGGAACACCATTCGGCATTTTATTCTCCCATTCCCAGTGAACCCCATCAGCTGAACGTAGGATATAGCCTTTATATTCCCAAGTGCCATAGGCACAGGAACTGATGATAAGCGTCCAAGGTTTGGGGGAATTCTCTGGTTCATAGAGTACAGAAGCCGCTCCAGTTCCTCCAACCTGACCTAAGTTCAATACGATGTTTGTCCTCTCACCATTATGACCTAAGTAAACATCCAACTCAGGTCTTTCCCAATGGACACCATCCTCAGAAGTGAGCATACAGACTGCATAAATAATCTCAGGGTAGGCCGGCGGGTATAAGGTGGCGTACCATGCCTTCCAAATGTTGTCTAATGGGTCGATATATACTCCCGCCAAATAGACCACGCCGGTTCCTTCCCAAGGAGCACCAACTGTGTAAATTGGATTAGCATAATGTTTATGTGGTTGATGGACCACCCGCTGTAAGCGCACAGCCTGTTCTATAATCTCATCATCAAGGAAGAGTTGTGCGTAGCGAACATCTATCGATTGGCTCATTATCTTTAAATCATTTTTTGTTGAAAATTGGGAAATTGCAAATTATATCAATGAATCATTATGATCGGCTAAGCCTTTGATCATTTAGATTCTCGTTTGTCGCGAATGTAAATTGACCTATAGTGACCGTCACTTTGAACCCTGACGTCAATCTCAAACAGTTTAGTGGCTGCTGCCAGTTGGCTCAACTTTTCATAGCCATAATTTCTTGGATCAAATTCCGGTGCTTGTTTTGCAACATTACTGCCTACTGCTGCCAGTGGAGCCCAGTTAGTATCATCGGATGCAGCCTCTATCGCACTTCGAAGGAGATTTACCAACTTGGTATCCCCTTTTAGTTGGTTGGCAGTTTTCTTTTTTACAGTTAATTCAGCATCTTCTTGCGACCGAAGCAATTCAGTAAAAACAAATTTATCACAAGCAGAGACAAAAGCCTTGGGAGTTTTCTGCTCCCCAAACCCATACACGGTTAAGCCTTCCTCCCTAATACGGGACGCGAGACGCGTGAAATCGCTATCGCTGGAAACAAGGCAGAAACCAGTAAAACGCTGGGTGAAAAGTAAGTCCATAGCATCTATTATCATGGCGCTATCGGTCGCATTCTTACCTGTTGTGTAACGAAATTGCTGGATTGGCTGAATTGAATGTTCCAACAATACGGTTTTCCAGCCACCAAGGTTTGGGGTTGTCCAGTCACCATAGATACGCTTCACACTGCCGATACCAAACTTCGCAATTTCTGTAAAAAGNCCCTCTGTAATTGACGGTTGAGCGTTATCTGCATCAATTAAAACAGCAAGCATATTGTTTGGCTGTTGATTATCATTCACCCGATACCTTCCTAAATTGCACGAATATGTGCCAAAATGAGAGGTTATATACTTATTTTCTGACCATAAATATAATCAGACTCGACTGAGAACATGGCTCTCAATCTACTTTACTAGTTCGTCTTGGATCCCATTTTTTGATTTCAACTCTTTATGAATGAAGAATAAAATAANTTTTTTTTGAAACACGTTATGACTTATAGTACAATCGACAAATAGCATGAAACCTATATTAAATTTAATCTCAAAAATAAAGGAGTTCCTATCTAATGCGAATTCTCACATTGTGTATCATAACCATAATTTTGTCCACAACATTGTCTCCTGTAGAGTCGGCATTAAAACCCGATAAGTCCTTGGTTCTATGGTTTACTTTCGACGATGGAAAAGGGGAAATAGCCAAGGATTCTTCGGAAAAAGGAAACGATGGTAAAATCAAAGGGAAATTTAAATGGGAGAAATCAAGGGAGAAAAACTACAAAACGGCTTTGCAATTCAAAAACGATGTGGATGTCAGAGCACCTTTTATTCCCCTTAACGGTAAGCAGGATCATACCCTTGATATGTGGGTATCAGCTAATCTTTCTAGTGACCAGCAACTTGTGTTTTCCCAGAAAGAAGTCAATGCAACCAACAAAAGCTTACACTACCGGATCTACGGCAATGGAACAGTGAGAATGGGTTTTTATGGAAATGATCTTGATACTGCGGCTGGTGCCGTCAAAAAAGGAGAGTGGGCACATATTACTTTTTGGCACGATGCTAAAAAGAAGAATCGTCGTATATATATTAACGGGAAGAAAGAAGCGGAGGATAATGGTCGTGCCCTTTTTGAAGGTACGAAAGGAGATACTGTTGTGGGATCCTGGACTCAAACGGGGCAGTATTTCGATGGTCTGATTGACGAGGTTCGTCTCTGGCATCGAGTGCTGACGGAGAAAGAGATTACTGATTCAATGGAACTCATGTCTCTCTCAGTTAATCCTGAAAGCAAATTGGCTACGACATGGTCTAAACTTAAAACGGACTAGGGAGCAGCTCATCTTTATAATTTGATTCCAATGACTTTATAGTTGAACGATTATGAGCGAGTCTGGCATACCCGAATACAGCGCAGCTGTTATCGGATTGGGTTGGATGGGGATGCTCTACGATTTGGCGTTGCGTGTCCCTGACCGCTTCGACATCGATGATGCCGAACGTCCAACCCCTTCACTAGATATTCATCGCGCATTTTACCATCATGATCATCCTGGCGATTCAGGTTTACCCACATCGTACGCTGAAGCATTTTGGAATCGATCCGAAATCAATCTGATTGCTGGTGTCGATCGAGATAAAAGTCGGTTGCAAGCTTTTTCTGAGCGTTACAGTATTCAGCAACTCTATACTAACGCCGTTGAGATGCTAAGTCAGGTACAGCCTGATATTGTTGCTATTTGCACAAACACCAAACACCGGTCAGATTTAACCTGTTTAGCGGTAGAATATGGAGCCAAGGGTGTTTTAACTGAGAAACCGATGGCTCATACTTTAGCTGAAGCCGACCGTATGGTGCAGGTTTGTGCTGAGGCTAACGTTCCTTTATGCTGTGGATCCATTACAACTACCCATCCTTCCTTTGCCCAGGCTAAGAAATTAATACGAGATGGGGTAATTGGTGAAATCATATCCATTGAGGCTGGAGGNCCTTTTGCTCAGCATCAGAATTGGTCTTATTTCTCAGATAGTTCCCCTCTCTGGGTTGTGGGAACAGGAGATGCAGCACGCCGCGAATCTGGTAGCAATGAATTTACTGGCAGTGGCATACTGGTCATGGAGGATGGCTTAACCATTCATTTTCGTCAAGGTGCACCTGGGGTCCGTTTGAGTGGAAGTGAGGGCGAAATTATTTTTAATTACCAATCAGGCTGGAGGTTATGGCAGGATATCGAGACACTGAGCGGAATGCAGAGAGTCGAAATGCCTTGGCCCAAGCCACAATTTTTTTCGCCTTATGGGGCGGTTTATTGTCTGTCTGANGTTTTGGATTGTTTAGCCGGAACGATGATTGAACCCAAAAATTCTGGCCGCCGGGTGGCTTTAGCTTTGGAAGTGGAAATTGCGCTGAAACAGTCGTCGGCTCAAAAAGGGTTACGTGTGGATCTGCCGTTAGCAGATCGTTCTCTGGGACTATCTTACGATTGGTTCCGCTAGAACCTTAACTTGGAAGAGAACCAACAAAACCACAGCAAAAGAAAAACCTCCTACATAAGCCTCGATTTTCTGGTTGCGGCCCATGTAAGAGGTCTAAATTTTATATTGATAGTAGCAATANAACTATTGCAGTGTCTTGACACCTCCCCAAGCCATTGCAAGTTTTCCTCTAGCACGAACAGGCATGGGTTTATCTGAGAAAATGATGTGCCCAAATCCTTGACTTTGATCATGTGCCTCGCGACCAGTCCANGTCATCTGCAGTTTTCTGTCAGGTCCATCATCGGCATCATCAAAACAAGGATGAAAACCCATGGCTTTGCCTGCTTTGAAATCTAAGGATTTGACGTTGGCATACTCAATGGCAACCTCACAAATATATCCAGTACCAGTTTTGGTGGACTTTACTTTTAAGTAATCAGGTTCCCGACTGCCATTCCCATCCATNTTACACCAATTCCATNTTTTGTTNTCAGGATTAAATCCCCACTGATAATGTTCATTGTGTGGAGGAACAGCCTTAGTAGTAGACAAAAATACTTCTATGCAGTCAGCATTCCAAATGCCAGATCCGTCTTTCTGCATAGACAGCTTATTATCCTTCATAACTGAAGCCATGTAAATGTTATCATCATCCCATAANACGTANAACTCGCCACTGCTATCGGCAGGNTTTTTCCAAGCNGCTGNGCCTTGGGCCGCACCAGGAAAGACTTGTTCCTTGGTATCAAGTACTGCTGGGGTTAAGTAATCCAACATCCAATCGTCTAACTTTCCATCAATCTTGGGAGAACCCCTGAGCACATCTATTACCAATGGTTCTCCGGTTTTCGGATGTTTCGCGGGCTTGTCTGCGGCAATCGCCGTAACTGACATAAGCAAAAATAGGTGCCAAATAAAAAGCTGCTTTGTAAATTGCATTTTACAGTATTATCTCCTTAACAGTGCAATCCTAGTTAAATTTAATATTCCAGTGGGTTTCACTGACCAAAAAATGTTAAAAAAACTAACTGGATAAATGCTAACATATTTCCTATCTATGGAACAATACCAAGAGTCTTTCTTGCTTGCGCATGAGCACAAAGAGACATTCTGAATCTTTATGACAAAAAACCTCCCACATAAGCCACGTACTTCTTGCCATGGGATTTATGTAAGAGGTTTTTCTGAATATCAAAAGTAGTAGAAAAATTATTGCTGCGTTTTTATTTCGCTCCAAGTTGCAGTAAGTTTGCCTTTGGCATCTACAGGAGCTACTGCACGACTCGAGAGTATTATGTGTCCAAATCCTTTGCTCTGATCGTGAGCCTCACGACCGGTCCATGTCATCTGTAGTTGCCTATCAGGTCCATCATCGGCGTCGTCAAAACAAGGATGAAAACCAATAGTATTACCTGCTTTAAAACCTAAGGATTTGATGTGTGAGTAATCAATAGCAACTTCGCAAATATATCCATCGCTGGTGTTGGAAGATTTTGTCTTCAGATAATCGGGTTTCCTGTTGCCAGCCCCATCCATGTTACACCAGTTCCAAATCTGGTCTTTGACGTCAAAACCGTACTGGTAATGTTCAGCATGCGGAGCGACAGCATTAGGAGTGGAAAAGAACACTTCTATGGTGTCAGCATTCCAGATGTCTCCATTCTTTTTCTGATTAGATAACTTATCATCCTTCATGACTGCTGCAATGTAGACGTTATTATCATCCCATTGTACGTAAAACTCTCCACTACTATCCTTTGGCCCTGTCCAAGCCTTCGCACCTTGAGCTGCTCCTGGGAAAATCTGTTCCTGGGTGTCAAGTACAGCGGGAGTTAGCGCCCCAAGATCCCAATCTTTTAAGTTCCCGTCAATTTTTGGTGTTCCTCTAAAACAGTCTATGACCAATGGCTTCCCAGTCTTAGGATGTTTCGCCGCTGGATCCGCCGCTATTGTTACACCAGATATGAGTAAGATTAAACACCAAATGAAACAGTATTTTGCAAATTGCATTTTATTAAGTTACCTCCAAAAGCGTTAAAAGGTTAATAGGTCTGACCCTATACACTATAAGCCATGCTACTTTCGTTTCATACTAGCATATACAATCCATATGTCACAAGATTAAATTTCTTCCCAAGCCTAGATTCCTAATTTGTCTTTTTTAATACTTCGTCAATGAAGTATTAAAAAAGACAAAATCCCCAAACTTTATTGTGTTGTTGACTGATATTTTCACACTTTGACCTCAACATTTGCATCTAGTCGCTGTTGGAACTTCACAAAATTATAATTATCAAAGCACAGTCTATAAAAACGTTCCTCTTCACATAACCATATTAGGTCTATTTGACAAATCTGGGATACTGATATACACTCGAGCAAATTTATCGTTGCTAATTATTTTCAAATACTTGGATAAGTAGAATTAAATGCGAACGCGAGCTCAATCTATTGTTGTGCTGATTACTTTTCAGGTCGTAATATCATTAACAATTACTGTAGCTGCTGAAGATCCTGAAGAAGGCGAAAACTTTATCTGGGCTGATATCGGCGAAAAAAACGAAAGCTTGTTGTTAACGCAAAGCGAACAAGGAGATGGGAAAACAAAACCAATTATTAAAGGTAATATAGATTGCAGAGAAAACCCTTGGCCATATAATGGACCTGGACACAATCACATGTATTTCAAGATTGATGATAGCTTTCTCGTTGGCGGGAAACACAAATCATGGATTATCATGGAGTATTTCGATTCCAACAAAGCACAGGAAATTGACTGTCAATATGATAGCAACGGAGCGGGCCCTGTAGGTGGTGCCTTCCGTGGTGCTCACGATGGAGCATTCCCTGTATTGAAACCGGGAGGAACAGATAAATGGCGGGTTCATATCTGGTATATTAAAGATGGGCGATTTAAAAATCGTGCCAACGGATCAGATTTCCGATTTTCTTCACATGGGAAAGGATCTATCTGGATCAACCGTGTGTGGTTCAGTCTGGTCGAGCCACCAGATGATTTCGATCCCGAAGGGATATTTGGTATTGCAAAACCGGTAGAGTGACATAAAAAATTAGCGATTGTATGGGGACAATTAAAGTTCAAACCTTAGGCTAGGCCTTAGTCACCTATAGTCCAACTGGCTGGCACCTACAATAATTGAGGAGATGGCTGGCGAAAAATCCTCCGAAGACAAATCTGTCCTTTCAAGCAAGGAACAAGTTAAGCTAAGTGTGGTTGAATGGGTATTATTTGGAAAATTACGCTCCACATTCCCCAAAGTCAAGTAGCCCAAGAACTTTTGCATCACACATACGAGTTTTTCGCATAAATCCAGATTTAAGTATTGAGCTACGTCGGTCTCATTTCTAAATTCAGATGACTATGAGGAGAATAGATGAACGAACGAGAAAAATTCTTATTTGATCTCCAAGGTTTTTTGGTTATAAAAAATGTACTTACACCAGAAGAAGTTCACAAACTAAACATCTCTGTTGACAAAAATCTTGATAAACAGGGTGAAGATCCAAACTCAGCTGTTGGTGAGTCGAAAACTCTCACTGGCACACACAAACGTGGTATATATACCGGCATGCTGGCTTGGCCAAGACCTTGGAGCCAACCATTTCGAGAAATTATTGTTCACAGAAACGCAATTCCATACTTAAACGAAATTCATGGGCGTGGGTGGCGATTAGACCATGAACCCTTTATTCTGACTTCCGACTATGGAAGTGAAGGGCTCTTGCTCCATGGTGCAACCAACCACTCATTTTTTGGCGCCGCATACTATATTTACACGAATGGACAAATGCGGTGTGGGATGGTGGTCCTCCAGTACCAATTAGCTGATGTGAATGAGGATGATGGCGGTCTCTGTGTCATCCCGGGAAGCCATAAGGCCAACTTCCCTTGTCCTCAGGAAATCAGGAATTGGGAAGTCAACCTGGAAGTTGTATATAATGTACCCGCTAAAGCAGGAGACCTAATTATTTTTAACGAGGCAACGATTCATGGCACCTTACCTTGGAAAAACAGGGAACGAGAGCGTCGTTCCCTGTTGGTACGCTATTCGCCAAAATACCTGCACTACGCGGGTGGTTACTATGATGTAACCTTTCCTGATTGGGCTGGTGAGCTCACCGAAGCACAGCGGTCTGTTCTTGAACCCCCCTATATTTATAATCGCCCTCTCCTGGAAGATGACGGAGAAACAGTTGTCCATCCAAATGTGGAATACTAATTCACTTGCAATAGCACTTTTCGCTTCAATAGCAAACGAGCCTGAAACAATATAGAACATTAATTGGTATTTTGCGGACGCCATCGAGAACAGCAGCAAACTACCCATCGACGGCGGGCGGTGGATTTCACCATAATGGTTGGCGATGCGTGGTTTGATATCCCACTACTTGGTTAAAAGCGACCCTGGCATTTGGAAACGGAATATAGTATATCTTCCACTTTCTTCTTACTGTTCATCTTCTCCAGCCAGTAATTGAGCCATCAGAAACAACTGAAGAATCTGTTGTGAATTACCCTTATTCCATAGGATACTTTAATCCCCACTGCCTTC
>NZUQ01000142.1 GCA_002697225.1 Candidatus Poribacteria bacterium | reverse complement strand
CTTTGGTTTTCATCTTTAAACTTAATTCGGGTTCCCCAATTTTGTACTACTGCTGCGACACGAATTGGAAATGGAGTGCGTGGAAAGTCGTATTGTATGCCAAAGTCGATGGCATAGGCACGTCCACCATATTGCGCGAGTCTCTGGCGTATGATTTTTCCGCTAATACCCGCGGCCAGCCCCGCTGAGAGTTGATCGGCATAAGATAGTGCTAGTGCCCAATTTGTACCAAGGTTTTCTTCACGCAGTACTTCAGGTGAATCTGTGGTTACCTGAATCGTTCCTTGACCCTGAACTTGAAGGCTGACACCAATTGTTCCGGTATCTTCAATATGGGAGGCTCCCGCGAAGAGTGCATAGTACAAACCTTCACTTGCATCCCCAAAAAGTTCTTTGTAGTCAGTATAAGAGAGAATTGTTTGTGTTTCCTGCAATCCACTCAATCCACTTGGATTCCAAAATGTACTGGTTACATCCCCTGCAATAGCAGAAAATGCATCACCGAGCGAAGCTGCACGGGTACCACCTCCTAAATTTAGAATTTGTGCTCCTGTTCGACCTGCGCCAGCGAAGGCAACTGTGCTTGTTAACGGACTAATAACCAAGGAGATAATTATGGAAATAATTAAGAGGATAAGTTTCTTTTGTTGCCTCATTCTTTGGATCTCCGTATAATTTTTAAGCATATTGTTGGAATCCAATTGCCGACTGCTCAAAACGTCTTCGGTTTTCATAAGGTTTACATTTGATTGATATTGTTTGTGTCAAATGTAATTGGGATGTAGGTTTCGAGAAAAACTCCAACAATCTAAGTATCACGAAATTAGCCTGAATTATTGTTAAATCTTTCTGCTGATTGTTTTTTGTGTATGAGTATTGGGTGGGAAGTAGCTGTTTCGTCGTTGTTTATACATATGACAATTGAAACTGAATTGAGGTTGTATGAAAAAAGGTCTTCTGCTTAGCGCTCTCTCCGGGATATTACTTGTTTTAAGTAATGCGGGGATTGGTTGGTTCCCACTGGTATGGATTGCTATTGTCCCTCTGCTTATAGCTGTTAAAGGTGCTGAAAAAATCAAATCGGNGTTCCTCTTTGGTTATCTGAGTGGCTCTATACATTTCCTTGGGACAGTATACTGGATTGCTTTGCTGTATCCGTATGCAAATACAGGTTGGTTTGCCAGTGATGTTTTTGTAACCATTTTTCTTTATTTGCTTCTGTCTTTGTATCTTGCNATTTATCCTGCTNTTTTTTCGGTGGTGTTGAAGCAACTGAATTGGTCNACTTCGCTCATGATATTTGTTTCAGCGACTGTTTGGACAGCATGTGAATGGATTGCAAGTTGGTTGATGACNGGATTCCCATGGGGTAGTCTAGGCTATACACAGTGGNAAAATCTGCCTNTAATTCAAATATCGTCAATATTTGGTGTTCATGGTGTAAGTTTTGTGATTGTTTTGTTTAATGCAACAGTAGCAGAACTTATCTTTGTCAGGGCAAGATTTCGTACGCAGATTAAGCATGTTGCAGTACCGTTAGCGATTGTATTTGTTGTATTTGTTTTTGGAGTTTTGGTTATGCGTCCAGTTGAGCTTTCAAATGTCTCAAAAGTCAAGGTTGGTATTGTGCCCGGTAATATCCGTCAGATTGATAAGTGGAAACACAAAAATTTCGATGTTATCTTTCGTAAATATCTAAATTTGATGAAGATAGTGAGCGACAAGCATCCTGATTTGAGCTTCATTGCTCTCCCCGAAACAGCGATTCCTAAGGCTATCTTTTACAATCAGGAGAATGTGTATCAAATGGTGTTGAAACAACTTCTNAAAGATCAACAACTTAATTTGTTGNCTGGTACACCTCACTATACNGANGGTAAGGCCTACAATNGCGTGTTTTTGCTGNATCCGGANGGCGATCGGACAGGTGCATATTCTAAGATGCACCTCGTTCCTTTTGGAGAATACACTCCGATAGCTAGTTTTTTCCCNGATCTAATTCAGGAATCTGGCTGGGAGGCAGGTAAATCGTATGATATTTTCCCAATTCCTTCGNCGTTAGNCCTNAAAATGGGCGTGGCCATTTGTTATGAATCATCGTTTCCTAATCTCGTTCGTCAATTTGTTAAGAGAGGTGCAGTCATGATNGGTNTTTTAACCAACGATGCATGGTTCNAAGGGACGTCAGCGCCTATTCAGCATCTTTCAATGGCACCCTTTCGTGCTGTAGAGAACCGCGTGCCCGTTTTTCGTTGCGCTAATGGCGGGATTTCATGTATAATTGACGGATTTGGCCGAGTCGGAGAAATGCAGATATTACCTGAGGATCAGGATGGTTTTCTAATAAATAGCATTACNCTAACAAATGCTAAAAAGAGAACAATCTATACTCGCTATGGTGATTGGTTTCCAATTATCTGTTTTGTGATAAGTCTTGGCTTAATTGGGATTCTATTATATCNGTATAGTACAGTAGCAGGGAAAGATCTGGTTGATGACTCTGCTGACAATAGTTGATGAGTCGCTATGTGCTTTATTGGGTGAGATGTTGTTGCCCCAAGTTGGTAAAGTTGTCACTGCGACTGATGTCGGCGAAATTCAGCGTATCCTGATTGAAAGGGAGTCTCCTTCCATTGTGTTGTTTGATCTTAACCGACAAGCCGAGTTAGTGGAGATTTGTCGAGAAGATCGTCAGGAAANAATAGGTTTTCCTTTGTATATGTTGGCTCTGGTGANTGACGATCAGTTAGGTGATTTCATATTTGCGGAAGGGATTGATGATTATCTGAGAATACCTGTTTGTGAGCATGAATTAGGGGTTCGTCTGAGAGTTGCGACAAGGATTCTTGACCTTGAGATGGAATTAACGAATACCCAAAAAGAGCTTCGGTACACAGCCTGTCNCGATCCNATGACGGGCCTCCTCAATCACAACGAAATTATTGATGTGTTACAACGAAGNCTTGATCTTCCTGAGACTAGAGGGCNCTCTGTAAGTATTGTTATGATGGATCTTGATAGTTTTAAGCATACGAATGATACTTATGGTCATCNTTCTGGAGACAATGTTCTTTGNCAAACNTCACAGAAGTTGCTGGATCTCACTAGGCCTGTTGATTCCGTTGGACGTTATGGTGGNGATGAATTTCTGATTGTGTTGAACAATTGCAATTCTGAGGATGCGTTCCAGTTGGCCGAGCGTATCAGGACTGCGGTGGAAGAAGATTTGCNAGCAGTTNTAGATGACGAAGTGAATATTACAGTGAGTGTTGGCATAGCTACNGCGTGTCAGGNGGATAGCAATGCGTTAGATCTCATTGGCAAAGCGGATNCGGCGCTTTATGAAGCTAAGAAGGATGGAGGAAACAAGGTGAGGGTTGCTGAAGAAAAGCCATCAGCGAATTTNAAACTTNTGGGAGAAGGTGAAAATGCTGGCAGANTTACNGACTGAAATTGAAATTACTTCGAGTCGTTTAATTGAAATACGAGGTTATCTTTGACTTAGATAAAAAAGGAGAAGATTTGGAGCAGCTTGAGAAGCAGTCTNCAGATCCCGATTTTTGGAATGATTCTCAAGTTGCTCAAAGAGTGACNCAGCAAATCTCACGGTTGCAAGATGAGATTGAAGNNTACAATAAAATNGGNNGCCTCCTTGAGGATCTNCANGTCTTAATTGAATTGGCGATCGANGANNGTGAAGAAAGTTTAGCTGANGANATCNAAGGNAATTTACANCANGTTACTGATCANATNNANCANCTTGANCTGAAGATCATGCTNGCTGGNGAGCATGATCATAGTAATGCAATTATCAATATTCGTCCGGGTGCTGGTGGAACAGAATCTCAGGATTGGGCACGTATGCTGATGCGGATGTATTTGCGTTGGTGTGAACGGCAAAACTACAAAACAGAGACGCTTGAATTAACTCCCGCTGAAGAGGCGGGAATTAAGAGCGTCACCATTCTTGTGAGTGGAGATCCCGCCTTTGGGTACCTTCAAGCTGAAGCAGGCATTCACCGACTTGTTCGGATCTCACCTTTTGATTTTAATAATCGCCGNCATACTTCTTTTGCTTCGCTTTCCGTNACTCCTGAAATTGATGATGACATTGGNGTNGAAATCANCCCAGNTGATATACGGATTGATTTCTATCGTGCNGGAGGTGCTGGCGGGCAACATGTNAATACTACCGATTCTGCTGTTCGTATCACACATGAACCNACTGGTATTGTTGCGCANTGCCAAAATGAAAGGTCTCAACATAAGAATCGTGAGTTGGCAATGAAAGTGCTGAGATCTCGACTTTACGAACATTATCAAGCAGAGCAGCGCAGAGAAATGGAAAAGCTTCAAGGTGTCCGACCGGACATAAATTTTGGAAGCCAGATTAGATCTTATGTTATGCATCCATACCGATTAGTTAAAGATGCCCGAACCGAGATTGAAACAGGAAATGTTGATGCTGTCTTAGATGGGGATCTTAATACATTTATTGAAGCTTATCTTAAACTTAAACAGAAAAACTAGGGTTAAAAAGGGACTTTTAATTGGAAGATATTAGTGATGTGATGCGGCAGCGCCAAGCGAAAACTGATGAACTTTCTCAACTTGGTGTGGAACTATATCCGCATAAATATTCTCCTGATCATACCTCAGCCGGAATTCTCGAGAAATTTTCCGATGTGGGGAATGAACCGGATGAAACGCAATCCGTTGTTATTTCTGGCCGTATCATGACGCGTCGGGATCACGGTAATAGCGGTTTTGCACACCTCCAGGATAGTCGAGGGCAAATTCAAATTTATGTGCGGAAGAATAACGTTGGAACCGATACATACGAGATCTACAAGAAGCTTGATATTGGTGATTTTATTGGTGTCTGTGGTAGCGTTTTTCAAACTCGAACCGGAGAGATTACAGTTTCTGCTCGTGACGTAGTACTCTTGTCAAAATCGTGTCGACCGCTTCCTGAAAAATTTCATGGTTTGCAAGACAAGGAAACGCGTTATCGCCAGCGATACGCCGATTTGATAATGAATCAGGAAGTCAAGGAAGTTTTTATCAACCGGTCGAGGATTATTCAAACAATGCGTGATTTTCTGAACAATTTGGACTATCTTGAGGTTGAAACGCCTATCCTTCAACCGATCTATGGTGGTGCAAACGCTCGGCCATTTATTACGCATCACAATGTGCTTGATATTCCGCTTTTTCTACGAATAGCTAATGAATTGTATCTGAAGCGATTAATTGTTGGAGGTTTAGATAGGGTTTACGAGTTTGCTAAAGATTTTCGCAACGAAGGTATGGATCGTGATCATAATCCTGAGTTTACTATGATTGAACTTTATCAGGCTTACGCCGACTATAGAGACATGATGAATTTGACGGAAAACATGATTTCCCATACTGTTAAGACCGTCTTTGGTAAGGTTGAGATTGGTTGTCAAGGAACGCTGATTTCATATGCTCCGCCATGGAAACGTATGACTATGATTGATTCTCTAAATGAAATAGCGGGGATCGATATTGAGGGAAAAAGCGATCTTGAATTTGTTAATATTCTTAAGGAATCGGGGGAAGATGTCGAGGACAATACACCGCGTGGGAATTTAATCGCCGATTTGTTTGAGGCTCTGGTCGAACCTAAATTGATCCAGCCTACTTTTATCGTTGATTATCCAATTGAAGTATCGCCGTTAGCCAAGAAAAAACGTGACAATGAGCAGTTTGTCGAACGGTTTGAACTTTTTATTAATGGTATGGAGGTTGGTAACGCTTTTAGCGAATTAAATGATCCAATTGATCAACGGAAGCGATTTATTGAACAAGCCAACAAGCGGGAGTTAGGNGATGAAGAAGCGTTTATGATGGATGAAGACTATCTCCGNGCACTGGAGTACGGTATGCCACCTACAGGTGGGTTGGGTATCGGTATTGATCGTTTNACGATGCTTTTGACTGATCAAAGTTCGATTCGTGATGTGATCCTTTTTCCGCAGATGAGACCAGAGCGTTAATGGGTTTAACTGGGATTTTCTCTTCATTTGAATGGTTGGTTTCCTCTAGGTATCTGAGATCAAGACGCAAGCAGTCCTTTATCTCAATTATTAGTCTGATTTCGGTTGGCGGTGTTGCGATTGGTGTTGCCACAGTCATTTTGGTTATATCAGTGATGAACGGTTTTGAACAGAGTTTGAAAGATAAGTTCCTTGTTAACCAGGCACATGTTAATGTGAGATCGCCAANGGGATATTTCAGTAATTACCAGGAACAGATTGATAGAATTGAGGGAATTGANGGTGTTGTTGCAGNTTCTCCNGCAATCTATAGCCAACTGGCAATTCAGCCAAAGAGATCGAAACGAATTGAAGGTACGATTTATATTAAAGGCATTGATCCTATTCTAGAAGACGACGTGACCGGATTTTCAGGATTTGTGGATGGGTCTTTCGATTTTTATGGTTCTGCTCTTCTTGAGGAAGTACGCCGCCGAAGCTCTCAACGTGAGACAGTTAAAGGTGGTATTGTCTTAGGTTCTAGTGTAGCTAGTCGGCTTGATATCAACAAAGGTGANGTTTTGCGCCTTATTTCTAAGATGGAACCNAATCCAGCCAANCCGAGCACTTTTTTTGCTGATGTNAGTAATTTTGTGGTNATTGGTCTCTACGAATCTGGNATGTTNGCTTACGACAATGCGTTTGGCTTCATCTCACTTGAGATGGCACAAGATCTTTACAACCAGGAAAATCATATAAATTTGGTTCAGGTACGGACANATTCTCCAGAGATTGCCAGCACAGTAGCCAGCAAAATTCGTCGGGAGATACAATTTACCAATACAGGGCTTTATTCTGTTCCAAGAACCAGTACCTGGGTAGAGTCACACGCGGCTCTTTTTGAAGCTATCCAGTTGGAAAAATTAGTTACGGTTATTATTGAAGCTTTGATCATTCTTGTTGCCTCTTTTAATATTGCTAGCACATTGATCATGATGGTAATGGAAAAAACGCGTGAAATTGGTATTCTTAGATCAATTGGTTCTTCGAAGATGAAAATTCTGATTATATTTATTTTGCAAGGTTGCATTATTGGTTTTCTCGGTATTGTTTTAGGTAGTGTGCTTGGTGTTGGAGTCTGTCTCTTGCTCGCCTTGGAAGTTGTTCGTCCTTCACGATGGTTTGCTTTGTTGATTNTTGTTCCTATTTTNTTACAGGTTGCAATTNNGCTTCATCGGACAATNCGTAGATCTATTAGCTTNAAGTTAGTCGTTAGCTCGTTCTGGTTAGGGATAATAGCTTTTGTTCTTTANTGCCTTGTGCAGCCGATTCAGATTAACAGTGAGGTTTACCAGCTTAATCGGTTAGCGGTTAAAATTGACTGGTTCTTTGTGGGAATTATCAATTTCTTCTCTTTCTTTATTTGTTTGTTAGCAACGCTTTATCCCGCGTGGCAGGCATCAAAATTGAATCCGGTTGAGGCTTTACGCTATGAGTAATCTTATTCGTGTAGAGGATCTATATAAAACGTATGTCGATGCTGCTTCCGATGATATCACGACTCGGGTAGAAGTCTTGAAGGGTGTTGATGTAGAAGTTAGGCAAGGAGAAGTTCTTGCCATTCTTGGTAAGTCAGGTGTTGGTAAAAGTACGCTTTTGCATCTGATTGGTGGATTGGATCGACCAACTAGTGGTAGTGTTTTCTTCGAAGATCGAAACATCCACGCGTATAATGATCGGCAACTGGATCGGTTTCGAAATTTAGAAATTGGGTTTATCTTTCAGTTTCACCATCTATTACCTGAGTTCACGGCACTTGAAAATATTGCAATCGGTGGGTTGATTGCAAAGAAGAATGTTTCGGAGACTTATGGCTCCGCTGGTGAGATTCTAGATTATGTTGATTTAGCCGACCGNTCCAATCATTATCCAAGTGAACTTTCAGGGGGGGAACGTCAACGAATTGCTATTGGTCGTGCGTTGATTAATCAACCGAAAGTGATTTTGGCAGATGAGCCTACTGGCAATTTGGATCGGAAAACGAGCGATGATATCTTAGATCTGTTGTGGGATCTCAATGGGCGTTTAAACCGAACACTGATTCTGGTAACNCATGATCATGGTTTGGCACAAAGGGCNGATCGGATGGTTCATATCGTTGATGGTAAGATAGCGAACCAAAANCAAATTGTCGAGGCATAGAAATAAATTGCGTATNTATAAGGNAACTCCTAATCTATGATGGTCTATATTGATGGTCAGTTTTTAGCTAAGAGCGATGCTAAGATTTCAGTTTTTGATCACGGTTTGCTTTATGGTGATGGNGTGTTTGAAGGGATNAGGTCATACAATGGCCGTGTATTCAANCTAGATGAACATCTCAAGAGATTGTATGAATCAGCTAAAGCGATATTGTTGAACATTTCTNTCTCTGTTGAAGAAATGGAAGCCGCCGTACTGGCGACACTTCGCGAAAATAATCTTCGTGATGCGTATATTCGTCTAATTGTTACACGTGGTGAAGGAGATCTAGGTCTTGATCCTGATAAATGCCCCAAATCTTCGACTATCATCATTGCTGACGCCATTACGCTTTATCCATCGGAATTCTATGACAATGGGCTTGAAATTGTTACCGTTGCTGCAACACGGAATTACGCTGAAGCTGTGAATCCTCGTATCAAATCGCTTAATTATCTTAACAATATTCTGGCCAAAATTGAAGGTAAATTAGCTGGTGTCGTTGAAGCGCTTATGCTTAATACAGCGGGCCAAGTGGTTGAGTGTACTGGCGATAATGTGTTTTTTGTCAAAGACAATATCATTGTAACTCCCCCAACTCATGTCGGTATTCTGGAAGGAATTACGCGCAATGCTGTTATTGATCTAGCATGTGATCGAGGTTACACGGTTGAGGAACAGGTTTTTACCCGTCATGATTTGTATATGGCGGACGAATGTTTTTTAACTGGGACGGCAGCGGAAGTCATTCCGGTTGTTATGATTGACAAACGTGTGATTGGTGAGGGGNTGCCAGGNATAATTACACAGATTCTTATGGAGGAGTTCCATAAACTTACTCAGGTCATTGGCACGCCGATTTATTAGGAATAAAATGCGAAAAATCAAAATTATTTTCATTTTGCTGTTGTTTGTTGGTGTCTTCGGTCATTCTCAAGAAAATTCGAAAGTTGAAGATTCCAAAAAGATCGATAATCCCTTGAGTGTAAAAAGAATATCTTTTCAAGGTTTGGTTAAGGCTCCTGAAGATGTGCTTCGTTCTATCGTACAAACCAAAATTGGTCAAGAAATAGATCCGGATCAACTATCCAAAGATATTAAGAATCTTTACAAAGATACTGGTCTCTTCTCTGATATCTTTGTCGATGTGGAAACTGCTGAAGGTGGTGGATTGAATGTGATATTTAATGTTAAGGAGAGTCCGAAGATTGAAGGCCGAATAAATATTATTGGTAATGAAAAAATTAAGTTTGGCAAAATCAAGGAAGCAATTACATTGAGGCCGGGCGAGATCTATAACCAACGTCTCAGTTGGCGAAGTGAACAGGCAATTCTTCAACTTTACAAGGAAGAAGGATATTATCTGGCTAGTGTAAAGGTTTATACAGATCCTGGATCTGAAGCTGATGTCGTTTCNGTCACATTTGAGGTTAGTGAAGGGGAACGGATCAAGATTCAAGAGATTAATCTTGATGGCAATGAGGGGATATCGTCGGAAAAATTGCAAAAAAGGATGAAGACTCGTGTGGATAAACGTTTTGATGAAGCGATTTTTGAAGAAGATCTTAGTCGTATTCNGACTTTTTATCAAGACAGTGGGTATGCNCAGGNTAAGTTGGTCAAACACGAGAAAAGTTTTACTGAGGATGAGATTGGTATTATCATTGANATCGAAATTGATGAAGGTCCGCAATACATTATCAATGAATACGATATGAAAGTTGGTTACTCAGAAAAACCNGCCTTTAAACAAGAGAAGATCCAAAGTATGCTCAACCCTGCAGAAGGAGAAATTTTTGATCGCGGTGAGTTTGAAAAATCCATCTTAGGAATCAAGCAGCTTTATAATGAAGAAGGCTATGTTTTGATGACGTTGAATCCAATTCCATCTTACAATGAGTCAGAGGGTTTCGTTGATTTTTTGATTGAGATCGATGAAGGCAATGTAATTGTTATTGACCAGATCAAAATCAATGGTTTGGTTAAGACTAAGAAAAAGGTCATCCGTAGAGAGCTTGATCAATTAAAGATTAAGACAGGTGAATTTTTGGATATGAAAGCGTTGCGTAAGGCCCGCCAACGCTTATTCCAGATGGGATTCCTCCGGAACGTTGAATTTGTTCCTAGCAATACAGAAGGGCAGAGACGGAATCTCAATGTTAACTTGGATGAATCACCTCGAACTGGTATGTTCTCGCTCGGTGGCGGTTACGGAAGCGAAGGGGGACTTTTTGGTATTGCTGAGGTTGGTGAGAATAATCTGATGGGCCAGGCTTATAACATCCATCTTAAAGGTGAAGTAGGAACATGGTATCGGCGTACGGCTGAACTTCGGTTGGGTACACCTTGGATATTTGGGTCACCCACCCGTGCTAATATGAGGATATATAATAATACTTTTACCCGACGTTATTATCGTGGTTTAACTAGCTATTCTAGTGGTTTGACTGATATTTCCTATCGTCATGTCCGATATATCGATAGTCGAAAAGGGGTATCATTGACACTTGGGCGGCCGATTTTTGAGGATATTGATGCCTCAATACGTTTTCGGAATGAAGATGCAAATGTGAAGCATAGAAAAACAACCCAAGGTGGCGGAGTTGAACTGGAAAACTATCTCGATAGGTTTACTCGAAGTTTGACCTTAATGTTATCTAGGGATACACGAGATTATCGGACATCGTTGTATCATCCGATTTCTGGTGCGTATGGTACAATCTCATACGAATATTCCGGTGGTTTTCTTGGTGCCGATAATAATTTCCGTAAATATTCTTTAGATTTTAGTTGGTTTTTAAAGACATGGCAGAACTTTGTTTTTGCCTCGCATCTGAGTGGTGGTATTCTTGATAGCAGTACATCTACTAAAAGCAGTGGTAGCTACTATGATTCGTACAAAATAGATCCGCTTTACTTCGAACGTTTTTGGATTGGAGGTATCGACACCGTCCGTGGGTACGAGGATTTTGAAATTGTGCCTACTGATGGGCCTCGGGGGTATAACCCCAACGGAGGAAATAAGCAAATTTATGCCAATTTCGAGTATCGTGTTCCTGTTTCCCCGCAATTGACTGGGGTCCTATTTTTTGATGTTGGAAATGTTTGGCAGCAGAGTTTATCCAATTTATCTCGTAGTGATCTGAATTTTAAAAAGGGTGTTGGTGCTGGTATTCGGTTTGATCTNGGTGGAGGCATGTTGGTGAGACTTGAGTATGGTTTTCCTTTGGATCGCGATCTGAGGGTTAATGATAGAAGTGGGAAATTTCATTTTTCAGTCGGTCCAGGGTTTTAGAAGAGATAACGTTTAAATATTCAATTATGTGAGGGATTTTATTCTATGAATGTTACGCAGAAAAATCAGCAAGCGCTGACAAAGCGTTTTGGGCNATCTGTTGTGGTTTTGTTTGGTGTTCTTAGTGTGTGTTTTGNTGTTAATGCACAGGATTTTAAACTGGGGGTTATCAATACGCAAAAAGTTGTTGAGAGTTATAGTAAGGCGATTGAAGCTGATACTGAGCTGAAAACTTTGCAGGATCGTCTCGCTGGCCGATTGAAAAAGCTTGAGGATGAGATTATTACCATGGAAGAGCGATTGACTAAGCAGGAGCTCTTTCTTGATGAAGATGCTGTTAGATCTGCCCANGCAGATATTGNGCGAAAACAGGATGAGTACCGTCAAAAGCTGAAAGTGGGTCAAGAGTCCCTGATGGAGAAGCAGAAGGAATTGTTAGAACCCATTCTACAGGAGGTAAAGGACTTGATTATCCAAATTGGTAAGGAAGAAAANTACAGTTTGATTCTTGATAAGCAAGCGGCATTGTTTGTTGAACCTAAGTATGATTTGACTGATAGTTTAATCCTGCGACTCAACGAAAAATATAAGAAGGATGGGCAGGATAAAGNTAAGTCGAATGAGTAGTTGCTTGTTTTGAAGATAATATCAGAACTTGACATAAACTGATATGATAAGTAGGTTGGGGGTAGGGATATGGTCCTGAAGTTAGTCGAAATTAGTGACGCTGTTTCAGGAGAACTGGTTGGTGACGGTGAGATTGANATCTGTGGTGTTTCTGGTATTGAGGAAGCACTAGAGAACGAAATCACTTTCTTGGCTAACCCGAAGTATCGCTTTGCCATGAAAAATACTCAGGCTTCAGCCGTAATTGTGGGAAAAGATGTGTCGGCTAATGGCAAAAAGTCGTTGATCCGTGTTGAGAACCCTTATCATGCTTTTATGATGGTCTTAAAGATTTTCTCTGAGGAAGGACAAAGTATCAAACTGGGAATTTCGCTTACAGCACAGATTGGAAATAATGTTAGCTTTGGTGATGGAGTTAATATTCAAGCTTACGCTATTATTGAAGATAACGTTACAATTGGAGATGATACAGTAGTTGGAGCTTCGACTTTTATTGGTAATTCAGCAGAAATTGGGAGTCAAACTCACATTTATCCAAATGTAACGATCCGAGAAAAAGTGAAAATTGGTAATTCTGTGATTCTTCATAGTGGAGTAGTTGTTGGTAGTGATGGATTCGGTTATGCAACGGTGGATGAAACTCATCATAAGATCCCTCAGTTTGGGACGGTCGTCATTGAAGACGAGGTGGAAGTTGGGGCTAATTCGACAATTGATCGGGCAACTATCACCAACCGGGCAACCATTATCCGGCGCGGTACAAAAATTGATAATCTGGTGCAGGTGGCTCATAATGTTGAGATTGGGGAGAACTGTCGGATCGCGGCTCTTACAGGGATTTCTGGAAGTGTTAAGATAGGGGATCGGGTTACACTAGCGGGCCAATCTGGGGTTGTCGGACATCTGACAATTGGTAGCGACAATATTGTTTTAGCTAAGTCGGGTATTACCAAGAATCTGCCGGATCGAACTGGAATGGTTTCTGGGTTTCCAGCAAGGAGACATAAGCAACAGCTGAAAATCCAAGCCTTAAATCAAAAGCTACCCTTGGTTCTTCAAGAAATCTCTGAATTATGTGATCGTATTGAGGAGTTAGAAAAAAAATAGGCTACTAGAATTTGCTTCTAATTTTTGATTATCTGATTGCCTTGCGGCCCACACTACTTATTCCCGTATGGACACTTGTTTTAGTTGGTTATTATCATGCCAGGCAGTTTGATGTATCCATTCGATTGGGTTTCAATTGGAGCGTCTTGTCAACCATATGCTTATATTCCATGCTGTCAGGAGGATGTTATATTGTTAACCAAATCACTGACCAAGAAACTGACAAGGTGAATAGTAAGCTTTATCTCATTGAACGAGGCTATGTCAAAATCTCAGTTCTTAAGGTCGAAGCGGTTGTCCTGATTGTAGGCGCGATTATTTGGTCGGTTCTGCAATTCCGGAATAATATTCCTTATCTTGTTCTGATCGTTATATCAACGGTTTTGGGGCTGATGTATTCGGTTCGACCGGTTCGGCTCAAAGGGAAACCAATTATTGATTTGTTAGCTAATGCGATTGGGTATGGTTGCGTTGCTTTTCTTATTGGTTGGGTGTCGGTTTTGTCAGTTTCTTTGGTGGCTCTTCAAAGGTCAATACCTTATGTGTTGTGTGTAGCGGCTGCCTTTGTTAATACAACATTGCCGGACCTAAGTGGAGACCGTAGTAATAGCGATATCACAACTGGAATTCTGCTTGGTGTTCGGCGTTCGTGCCAATTCAGTTTAGCTCTGCTCGTTTGCGCGATTCTTGCCTCTCTGTGGATGCATGATCGGATTGCGTTGGTTACAACCATAGTTTGCTTCCCATTTTTTGTCTACATGAATTTTAAAAAGGAAATCAAAACGATTATTTTATCTACGCGTATTGGGATTTTGGTGCTTTCACTCATTGTTTGCATTCTCATTCCAATGTATGCGATACTGTTTGCCAGTACAATTTTTTTGGTTCGATGGTATTATGCTGTTAGGCTCGGAATAAAATATCCGTGATGAGTTTTGTCCGTACAGCTATTGCATATGTCGAGTTGTTGCGTCCTATAAATGGGCTTATTGCTTTTGTCTCTGTGTTTTTGGGTGCGGTCTTTGCAAGTGGTTCTTTTACTTCCAGTACATTAATCGTGGCTGTTTCAGCATTTTTAGTTTTATCAGCTGGCAATGCGATTAACGACTTTTGTGATTACCGGATTGATGTTATCAACAAACCGTTGCGACCAATTCCTTCGGGATGTATTCAGCGTCAGCATGCACTTGTTTTTTCGTTGATTTTGTTATTGATAGGATTGTTACTCGGTGTTTTAACTGGTAGCATGTATGCGATTATCATTGTCTTCATAGTTTCGATCACACTTTTCTTTTACGCTATTTGGCTAAAAAAGACGCCATTGATAGGTAACATTGTGNTAGGTATNCTAACAGGGGTTACTTTTGTTGCCGGTGGTGTNACAGTGAGGTCTATTAAAGAAACNATTGTTCCTGCGACTTTTGCTTTTTTATTTACGACGGCACGCGAAATTATCAAGGATATCGAAGATATTGAAGGCGATGTTGCTCAAGGAGCTGGAACAATTGCTGTTCGATGGGGAGAGCATGTTGCGGTGGTTATTGCCTCTGCATTTATGTTGACCTTGATTTTTTTTAGTTTNATACCATATTTACTAGGTATATATTCATGGTTATATCTAATGGTGGTAGTTGTTGGAGTGGATTTAGTTCTTGTTTTCTTGTTAGTCCAGTTGTGGCGCGATGTTTCGAAAGAAAGTTGCGCTAGGATTCAGCAGTGGATGAAGCTGGATATTTTTGTTGGGCTTTTTGCTGTCTATTTGGGTTCTTTTGCCTGATACTCTATTGAGAAGAGATTGATACTATGATTCATATATATGATGAACTTTGCAGCTATTGTGGAGCTTGCATTGCTGTCTGTCCAGAGAATATTATTACGCTGATGGATCTTCATTTAGAGATAGATCAACCAAAATGTATTGATTGTGCTAAATGTATAAAAGGATGTCCAGTTGGGGCGTTGGCGATGGAGAGAAACGAAAAAATTTACTATCCAGAATATGAAGGAAGGGGATTATTTTAAATTAAAATGGTTCATTCAGAGTATGATGTGATCGTTGTCGGTGCGGGGCCGGGTGGATCAATTGCAGCAAAGATTTGTGCTGAAAATGGTTTACGTACCTTGTTATTGGAAAAACGTCAGGAAATTGGTGCGCCTGTTCGCTGAGCGGAGGGAATCGGTGCACCGGCGTTGCACGAATTTATTCAACCTGATCCTGCTTGGGTTTCGCGAGAGATTCATGGGGCACGAATTTTTTCGCCAAATGGAACACCTGTAAAGATAGATCAACCCAACGCTGGCTATGTGCTTGAGCGGAAAGTCTTTGATCGAGTTTTGTCGGAAATGGCTGCTGGGGCGGGTGCCGATATTATTGTAAAAGCGCCTGTTGTTGGAATTACAAAGGATAAGAACAGTTTTGTCAATGGGGTGAATTTTCGTTATAATCGGCGTGAATATACATCCAGCGCTAAAATTGTAATTGCAGCTGATGGTGTTGAATCTCAGGTTGGTCGATGGGCAGGTATTGATACCACTCATGATCTGCGCGATGTGGATGTCTGTGCCCAGTATTTAATGTCTGGAATTGAGATTGAACCGGATCTCTGTGATTTCTACTTGGGGCGCGAAATTGCACCGCGAGGCTATATTTGGGTTTTTCCGAAAGGTGATGATCTTGCCAATGTTGGTGTTGGTATTGGCGGGACAATATCTGGCAAAGGAGGGAAATTGGCAATCGATTACCTCAATGAGTTTGTCAAAAAAAGATTCCCAAATGGCAAGATTTTGGCCCAAGTGGCAGGTTGTGTCCCAGTGGGTGATAGCCTGCCTGATTTAGTTGCTGATGGGATTATGTTGATTGGTGATGCTGCACATCACAGTGATCCTATATCGGGTGGTGGTATTGCTAACGCGATGTTTTCAGGTATGTTTGCCGCAGAAGCTGCTATTGAAGGGATTCGAGTTGGTGATGTTTCAGCTGAGATATTGCGTATGTATCAAGTTCTTTGGGATAAAGACATTGGTAAAAACTTTAAGCATATCTGCCAGATCCGTGATAGTGTGCTCAAATTTAGTGATGAGTTGTTTGATCGTTGTGCTGCGGTCTTGAACAAAACGCCAAATAAAACTATTGACATGGTGACTATTTTTAAAACGGTTCTACGGCACCAGCCACGTCTTTTGCTTGAACTACGGCATCTTGTGTTAGCTGGTTGGGTTTAATTGGTATTGGTCGCAAGATTGAACCTGAGATTTTAGTTGAAATTGTTAAAGAGATTATGGTCAAACCTAACACGACCCAACACTACCTCCAATCGATTTTGATGAAACACAGGGCTGGCTACTTTGTGTTAATTGATCCGGATCAACATACGGTTTCCAGTTGTGCCCGTTTGGGCGAACTGGCGGAGGCGTCGGGAGTGGACGCTCTTCTACTTGGTGGTAGTTTTTTGACTACGGATCTTGATCCTATCGCGGAATCTCTTAAAAAGGCGACTAGCCTGCCCATCATTCTATTTCCAGGCTCTGTTCTTCAGCTTTCTCGAAGCGCTGATGCAATCCTATACCTTAGCTTAATTAGTGGACGAAATCCGCATTATTTGATTGGTGAACAGGTAAGAGCAGCCCCGCTCATTCGACACATGGAGCTCGACACAATTCCAACTGGTTATATGCTGATTGAAGGTGGTACCACAACTTCTGTAAGCTTTATGAGTGGTTCCGCTCCTATACCACGAGATAAGTTAGATATTGCTTGGGCGCATGCGTTAGCTGCCCAGTATATGGGCATGGACCTCATTTATCTTGAGGCGGGTAGTGGTGCTAAACTTGCTGTGCCTTCTGAGATGATATCAAAGATCAAGGATATCCTTGAAATTTCGGTTATTGTTGGCGGTGGTATTAGGACTCCATCAATTGCAGCCGAAAAGGTCAATGCAGGAGCTGATTTTATTGTAACCGGGAGTATCATCGAGAGTGATCCTTCGCTGATGAGAGCATTTTCGGATGCAATACATTGGGGAATAGAAGAGAATGATTCCTAGGGAAATTAGGAGAAGCTAAATTGAAATCTAAGTTACATCAGATGTCGCGAGATACCAAGAAAAACAATACAGATATCATAATTCCTAGACTGCCGAAAAGAAAAGGAGGATTTTTCAACCGAGCGAGCAACAAGTCAGTGGGNCCCTCGCGAAACCAAATTCAGGAGTTCCTCTTCCAGTGGATTGATGTCCTTCCCGAGACTGAGGCCCATATGTTGCGGGGTATTTTTTCTTTGTCGACTACGACNGCTCGTGAGGTAATGNTTCCCCTTTCTGAGTTAATGGCTGTTCATATTACAACATCAACAGAAGAACTAAAGGGATTGGTCCAAAAATCAAGTTGCCGGTATCTTCCGGTCTATGAAGAGCGCATTGATCGCTTGACTGGCATTGTTAGTATNCTCGAGATTCTGTACACGCCGAACCCTTCTGATGATTTGACTTCTCATGTTCGTCATCCGTATTANATTCCTGAAACAAAATTGGTAAGTGATTTACTGGAGGAACTTCGCAAATCCGAGGATCCTGTTGCCATTGTTATTGATGAACATGGTGGTTGTGTAGGTTTTATTACCTTTGAAGATGTGCTTGAGGTGATTGTTGGGGACATCACTTATAATTTTAAAAAGAATTCAATGCATATTGAAGTTATCAGTCCTGATACGTGGATAGTTGACGCACGTGCGTCNATTAATAGTATAAATCAAGAACTGGGNACCAAAATTCCCAAGGANCGTTGTGATACAATTGGAGGATTCATATTGAAATTGCTTGGTCGGTTGCCTGAACAGGGAGAGAAGATCAGTTTTAGTGAGATCGAGTTTACAGTTGAAGAGGTCTTCGGTTATGGTATATCCATACTGCAAGCGAAAAGAGTAAAATCGGATTTTCCAGTTGAAACAACATAATATCTTGGACGAAATTCTTAGTTGAAATTGTAGNTTACAGGAACGAAATGAAGCTNACATNNGACGTGAAAAGGCAGTATAGAACTGGATGGGGCCGNATAATCTGGTATGTATTTCTCTTAGTNGTTGTTCTAATTTTNATATGGAAAATGCCGAATATTACTCCGATGTTACGTTTCTGATTTAAACGCTTGGTCTTTATGGTTTAACATTTGTTTTCGCGNAAATCATTTTCGCTTTTGAGGAGGGGNTTAGGGNTGCTACCTAAATTATCCAGTTNCGTTGGTTTTATATNCTGTTCAGTTTTGGTTTTGCAGTTTAGCTTGGGNGCTGANGACAAACTTGTCATTATGTCACCACACTGGGAGGGAATTGAGAGAGAATTTGATCGTAACTTCAAAGCGTGGTACAAATCTAAAACAGGTCATGATGTTCAGTTGGACTGGATTGATCAAGGAGGTAGTTCATCTGATTTTCGNTTTATTGAAGCAGANTTCAAGCGTGTTCCAGAAGGAATTGGTATAGATCTCTTCTTTGGTGGAGGGACTGATAATTACATGAAACTTGCTGAGATGGGATTGTTACNNTCATTTAAACTGCCTGANGAAGAATTAAATCGTATACCCAAAGAGATTTATGGGATTCCNGTTTATGATTCCCAATATCGGTGGTATGGTGCAGCACTATCTAGTTTTGGCATTATGCATAATGAGTTTTTACGTCAGCGTCTCAAATTACCTGAGGTGAAAACTTGGCAGGATCTAACNCAACCNGGNTTACTTGGTAAAATTGGTGCCGCTGATCCTCGNGAGAGTGGGAGTGCGCATATGATCTATGAGATTATTCTTCAGGGCTATGGNTGGCAGAAAGGTTTTGCTCTAATTACNCAGTTGGGTGCNAATGTCAGAAGTTTCTCCGCTGGCTCAAATGCGATTCCAAAGGATGTTGTCAAAGGGCAAGTTATTTATGGTATGGCTATAGATTTCTACGCCTATGCNCAGATTGCAGTTGCTGGTAAAGAAAAAATCAAGTTCGTTATTCCTCCTGATGCTGCAGTGGTTAGTCCNGACTCAATNGCCATCTTAGTAGGTGCTGAGAATTTGGAGGTTGCNAAAGAATTTGTTGCCTTNACNTTNTCCGATGCTGCCCAAAAATTGTGGGTTTTACCAAATGGTGATCCGGAAGGTCCAAAGTGGCCGGGTGGTTTGAATCGAGCGAGTGTAATTCCTGCTCTCTACGATAAACTTGGTGAAAGATGTGTAGTTCCGAATCCGTTTACACGTAACTTGACCCCGATTCAATATGATGCTGANAAAGGAGGGATCCGCTGGGATATTGTTAGTGATTTGATTGGTACATTGGTGATTGAAAACCATAAAAATCTAGTTNGAGCGTGGAAAGCGATTAACAAAACCGAGGATCTACAAAAACGTGCAGCGGCTATCCAAATTTTGGGTGAGGTTCCTNTTACAGAAGACGAAGCGATGCGCCTCTCAGAAACAGAGTGGAAAAAGTCCGNTTTTCGTAATCGCAAATTGAAAGAGTGGGGACAGTTCAGCAGGGAGAAATTTAGACGTGCCCAAAAAGCTGTCAAATAAACTTGTTCTTTGGTTTCATTTTCTTTTTCTGATTATTTGATAATGAATTGATGTGTTCGGGTTTTCTCTTGTGTTTCAAAAACGNAATCNCGCTCGTTATGCTGGATTTTCAAGTTAAGCATGTTTGTCGNAATATTAACGATGTATTTCAATTGAGTNGNNNTGNNTNGCTCAANANCTAATAGGNTNATCCTCGATTGGGTTGTNATGGTTTTGTTGTCTATGCTTNANNTCTAGTATGTTCNTGTTTTGGTTTTGTAGCGAATTAGGTGAAGTGTTTNANAGCAACTAGCTTGAGTTCGGTAATGTNCNGTCTCNATTCTGAACCTTGACGAATCTACGNATTTTGTGTCATAATTNNTGGNTGTGATTTTTTTTATGGGGGTATNNTATCTNAATGTCAACTAGAGTGGGAATTAACGGTTTTGGTCGTATTGGTCGNAATGCTTTCAGAGCCATATTAGGTAATCCAGNTCTCAATCTTGATGTTGTTGCTGTTAACGATTTGACTGATCCGAATACGCTCGCTCATCTTCTCAAGTACGATTCGGTACACGGTATTCTTGATGATGAGATTTCGGCTACAGAATCTGGGCTTTTGATCAATGGTAACGAGTTAACAGTATTGTCTGAACGAGACCCAGCTGATCTGTCTTGGGGAGAATTAGAGGTCGATATTGTTATAGAATCAACTGGTTTTTTCACTGAACGGGCCGATGCCGAAAAGCACATTTTATCAGGTGGTGCAAAGAAGGTGCTTATTTCAGCACCTGCCAAGGATGAGGATATCACTGTTGTCATTGGGGTTAACGACGAAAAATACGATTCAGAAAAGCATCATATTATTTCTAATGCTTCTTGTACTACAAACTGTCTCGCACCGCTGGCTAAAGTACTAATGGATAACTTTGGTATCAACAGAGGTCTAATGACTACAATCCACGCTTATACTGGTGATCAGCGTGTTCACGATTTTCCGCATAAAGATATGCGACGTGCTAGAGCTGCAGCACTCTCAATGATTCCGACGACCACTGGGGCCGCTGTTGCGGTGTCCCGAGTGCTTCCTGAATTGGAAGGGAAACTGGATGGCATGGCGATCCGAGTGCCGACCGTCAACGTTTCTGTTGTTGATCTTACGGTTGATCTCCAAAAAAATACCGATGTTGAGGCGGTTAATGCTGTGGTTAAGGAGGCAGCTGAAAATGAGTTGAGTGGCATCCTTGGTTATTCTGAAGATCCGCTAGTGTCTATTGATTTCAATGGCAATAAACTGTCGTCGATTTTTGATGCTCCTTTTACTAATGCAATTGAAGGTAATCTCATCAAGGTTTTATCTTGGTATGATAATGAGACTGGGTATTCTAACCGACTTGTTGAATTAGCATCTCGTTTACTATTAAAGTAAGGGAATTACGATTGCATGAGGAAACCAATTATTGCAGGAAACTGGAAACTTAACAAGACAATCAGCCAAGCGGTTGATTTTGTCGCTGAACTTCAGTTGCTGGTAGCTGATGCTACGGACGGGGTTGAGATTGTTGTCGCCCCTGTTTTTACCGCTCTATCTGCGGTAGCTGCCGTCCTTGAAGAAACTCGAATTGGTCTGTCGGCTCAAGATTTGTACTGGGAAGAAAGTGGCGCTTTTACTGGTGAGGTTTCTGCAGGATTGCTTCGGGATGTAGGTTGTAGTTATGTAATTATTGGCCATTCAGAGCGTCGGCAGTACTTTGGAGAAAACAACGAAATGGTCAATAGGAAGGTGAAATCTGCACTGGACGCCCATCTAGTACCCATTATCTGTGTAGGGGAGCATTTGGCTGAACGTCAAGCCGGGAAAACTGAGTTGGTTATTCATGACCATGTGGAAGGTGCGGTTGAAGGGTTGTCTGCTGATCAACTGCTGGCATCAGTTATTGCTTACGAACCTGTTTGGGCAATTGGAACTGGTCAGGTAGCTACACCGGATCAGGCGCAGGAAGTGCACGCGTATATCCGCCGGTTGCTCGCGGGAAAGTATTCTAAAGAAGTGGCTAGTCAAATACGAATTCAATATGGTGGTAGCGTCAAACCTGCAAATGCTCTTGACTTGTTATCGCAAGTGGATGTTGATGGTGCATTAGTAGGTGGCGCTAGCTTGGAAGCTGAATCGTTTGCCGGTATAATTGCGGCTGCACGGAGGAATTAGTATGGGAGGAATTGTTTTAGGATTTATCGTTGCTGTTTTTGTTGTTGTTTGCTTTTTGTTAGTGATTATTATCCTGTTGCAGGATAGCAAAGATGGGGGGTTGGCATCTGGCGCATTTGGTGGTGNAGGGTTACAATCGGTTTTGGGCGGCCATGGAGCTGCAACTTTTCTGAGTAAAGCAACAACATGGTTAGCAGTGGCTTTTCTCTNTATATCTTTTGTGTTGATGAGNTTCTACGGAGACTCAACANGTGGTCAGTTGTCTCCGATAGANGATANAACTGTTGAGGCAACTTCTCAATCAGGTCAATCTTCAGATCAGAAGGNGCCAGCATTTGAGACCAATCAGACGGANGCAACTGAGGATANCAAAGTCAATNCAACTGAGGATANCAAAGTCAATGCAACTGAGGATAGCAAAGCCAATGCAACTGAGGATAGCAAAGCGAACTGAGAATNGCAGAGCCACTGCCTTGGTTGATTGGNTGTATCTTGGTTTCTGATGTNGACTCGGAAGCCCCCGCAATATGTTTGGGTTGTCCATCCTCTACTTGATAGCCCCAGAAAATCGNTTTTTCTGGTTCTTTTTCTGGTTCTTTTGGTGATAGGCATCCAATTTCTNTTTGATTCGTTGGGGGTCACTTTTCTCTCTANCTTNTTCCTTTTCGGGTCGCTCCGTCAATATTTTTTCCCGNTCCGTTACGAAGTTTACGATGATCAAATCACCGTTTCCTCATTTTTTTTTAAACAAAATCGATTATGGAATGAATTCCGAAGTTATTATATTGANCAACATGGGATTTTGCTCAGTCCGTTCTCAAAACCGTCTCGNTTGGAGAGTTTTCGCGGNATTTATGTTCGTTTCGGCTTGGATAAATCTGTGGTGCAGGATCTTGTTCAGAGTAAGGTCGGAATGGAAGATTGCTCAGCATTGGGAACAGAGTAGTTATTTACCTTAGTAAGGAGAAAATGTATGCCAAATATTTGGTATGGTGTTGGTGCAGTAGTGGCAATTGTTTTTCTGATGACGACTATCCGTATTGTTAAGGAGTATCAACGTGTTGTCGTCTTTCGTCTTGGACGGCTGAGTGGTGTTAGAGGGCCGGGATTGGTACTGCTAATTCCGTTTTGGATTGAACGTATAGAACGTGTGAGCCTTCGGACNATTGTGGATGATGTCAAGCCACAGGAAGTGATGACAAAAGACAATGTTTCTGTTCAAGTTAATGCAGTGTTGACCTTTCGTGTAACTGATCCNGATAAGGCTATTGTCGAAGTTGAAGAGTTTGGGTTTGCTATTTCCGAAATGGCCCAGACCACCTTGCGAAGTGTGNTAGGGCGTGCAGANCTGGATGATCTTTTGTCCGANCGAGNGACATTGAATNAAGATCTACAGGAAATTATTNCTAAGCACTGCNAGAATTGGGGGATTGAAGTCATTGCTATGGAGATCAANCATGTCGATTTNCCTCCGGAGATGAAACGGGCTATGGCNAAGCAAGCCGAAGCAGAACGAGAACGTCGTGCTAAGGTGGTNCATGCTGCTGGTGAACTAGAGTCGTCAGAGGCCCTGGCTGAGTGCAGCAAAGCAACTTAGTGCCGACCCNACGGCTATACAACTTCGTTTCCTTCAAGCAATGATTGAAGTCTCTGCTGAGAAAAATTCGACATTGGTGTTTCCAGTACCTATTGACCTTTTAAGTGCCTTTANTAAAGGGAGTAGTCTTGGTAAACTTCAAGAATTCATAGATCAAAAAACNGAAGCTNAGGGAGTTTGATGNCNTCNGTCTTTACTCAGATTGTCAATGGCGANATACCGTGCCACAAAATTCTGGAGGACGATCAGNACCTAGCCTTTCTGGACATCAATCCCATCCGTCCAGGACATACGTTNGTTATTACTAAGCGNCAAATCGACTATATNTTTGATCTTGNGGACAANTTGTTGTCCGGTCTGATGATATTTTCCAAGAAAGTTGGTACNGCCATCAAGAAAGCAACTTATTGTCAGAGAGTTGGNGTGGTNGTNGCTGGGTATGAAGTNCCACATACGCATGTGCANTTGATTCCNACCAANAGNATGAGNGATTTCAATTTTGCGCTTTCGCAACAGGCTGACCAAGGNGAACTGGCTGCAATGGTAACGAAGATTCNGGAGTATCTCTAAAGCAGTGACNTTTCGAATTGATCACCGCCCGCGACGTAACCGTCAAACTGCTTCCATCCGGTCAATGGTTAGAGAAACCCGTCTGCACCCATCAGACTTTATACTNCCACTGTTTTTGGTTGATGGTCAANAAAAACAGATTCCGATTGAGTCGATGCCTGACTGTTTTCGTTTGAGCTCTGATCTAGTTGTCAAAGANTGNCAAGAGGCCTATCAACTGGGNATTCCAGCAGTTGCGNTATTNCCTTCCTTGCCNGATTCACTAAAAGACAGAGTAGCTTCGGAGTCTACNAATCCGGATGGGCTTTTGCAGCGAACTATNTGTCAGATTAAGNGCNAGGTGCCNNAGATAACGATTATTACCGATGTGGCGATGGATCCTTATTCCATTGATGGTCATGATGGTTTGGTGCAAGATGGCGAAATTTTGAATGACGCGACACTGGAGATCTTGGTCAGGATGGCCGTTTCCCAGGCAGAAGCAGGGGTGGATATTGTTGCTCCATCAGATATGATGGATGGTCGAGTTGGCGTTATCCGAAAAGGGTTAGATCAACATGGTTATACAAGAGTAGGTATTCTAGCTTATTCAGCTAAGTATGCCTCGGCCTTCTATGGNCCGTTTCGGGATGCCTTGAATTCTGAGCCTCGTTCAGGTGACAAAAAGACNTACCAGATGGATCCGGCCAACCGGCGTGAAGCAGTTCGTGAGATTTTGATGGATGTCGATCANGGGGCAGATATGGTGATGGTTAAACCNGCTATTATTTATCTGGATGTGATTGCAGAGATCAAAGCTAGGGTCAATCTGCCGGTGGTGGCCTACAATGTCAGTGGGGAGTATGCCATGATAAAAGCAGCGAATAAGTTGGGTTGGTTGGATGGAGAGGCCGCTATGNTTGAAATGCTGACTGCTATCAAACGGTCTGGCGCGGATATTATTTTAACTTATTTTGCTAAAGAGATGGCTGAGTTGTGCTAAGCTTGACTGGTGTAGTGATATGGATTTGACTNCATTTTTGAATNCTTTTATTTGGATTTATTTTNTAGCATCTTTTTGAGTTCTCNTTATTTAAAATTATTAAAATGAAAAAAGATTACCCGCTCTGGCGGTACCATTTTCTCAAGGTTTTCGGTGTTGGATTTCTGCTTATTAGTGGTTTTTTGCAGCTTGTATACACTGATCAAAATGATTTTGTTTTGGTTGACAGTCCTCGCAAGCAAAATTTTATCGGCCGTGTCATAACTTTTAAAACTGATGGTGATTTCTCGGTATCTGAAATAGATTTTGATGTATTTAATCGTGCTAGGTTTGAGATAGGGGAATTCGGCCT
>NZUQ01000141.1 GCA_002697225.1 Candidatus Poribacteria bacterium | reverse complement strand
TAATGTCTATAAGTATAGTTGTGGGTGGTACTAGGGGAATAGGTATAGTAATTACTGACAAGTTAAAAGCAAGAGGAGATACCGTTTATACAGTTTCAAGATCGGGTGCAGGTGATGGTCGTCATATTTCAGTTGATTTATTGGATATTAAAAGAGTTGAGTTGGCATTCTCAAGTTTGGGCGAGATTGATACTGTACGAAACCTTGTGTTTTCACAGAGATATCGAGGTAATGGTGACTTTGATTCAGAGTCTACTGTCATGTTAAAGTCAACACAGGTAATAATAGAATCACTGATCCCTTTTTTTGAGGAGTCAGCCTCTATCGTGGTTTTGGGCTCTGTTTCAGGAAAGTTTATTGGGGAAGAACAGTCTTTATCGTATCATATTTCGAGAGCTGCGTTGGAACAATTAGTGCGATATTATGCAGTTAGTCTTGGTGCTAAAGGAATTCGGGTTAACTATGTTGTGCCTGGAACTGTGTTAAAACCTGAACACTCTACTTTTGATAAAAATCGAATTACAGCTGATTTGGAAGCTATTGTACCTTTAAAGAGAGCGGGAACTGCAGAAGATGTCGCGGGTGCAGTCGCATTTTTTTGTAGTGATAGATCGTCTTTTATTACAGGACAAAGCGTTTTTGTAGATGGTGGGGTCTCTCTTTTGTCCCAAGAATCCCTATCTAGGAAAATTAGCCAAAGAAATTCGTGAGATGATGGATTTTGTAGACAATTCGATATTTATCTTAAATTTAATGTTGAAGATGCTGATGAACTTGTGCCTTGGTACTAGATTCATCCTGATGGGAAGGGAGTAGAATTGTTCATTGCTTAGATTTCTGAGGGAGGGAAATCAGATATCAACGATTTTTGATCTAATTGTAAAGTTGGAAAACCTATTTGGAATTTGTCATCATCTGTGTCGAATTGGTGATGGGTAGTAGGCTGACGGGATTGTTTCTGGAGTCTAGTGTATGAAGCTTGTCAAATGGGAACAAGCTAATGATTGAAATGATGTTTTCCTGTAAGTTGTGCTTTAGCTTAAAGAATTAGTGAGTGTCGTAGATAATTTGAGGTTATCTTGAGTGTGTTGTAGGGATTCTTTATAGGCTAAATCGGAAATGTGAGGTGTATATGTTAAGGAAAGTTCTGGTTGTAGGAGGCGTTAACTCGGTTTGTATCGTGAGACTTCCGAAATTGCTCTTCTAGATGTTGATTTACTNCTCTGTCCAAGGGGCTGGTGGCTTCAAAGATCTCGCATTCTGTTATATGAAGATCATTGTATGAGAGAAAATTCTAGAATTATACACCCAATTGTTGATAAAAAGGATGTGAGATTATAGTTACTCCGGTAAGTAGCTATAAATTATATTATACTTCGTTAGGTTAGGTTAAGTGTATGCGTTGGTTTGGTCTNCAAGCATATGGTAGACGATGCTGTACAATATCAATGAAAATTGGTTTAAAGTGACTGCACAAAATTCACTTGTTGATATCAAACATTTGGAAAGGGTTGCCGATCAGGTCCGAGGAGAAGCTATCCGTCTATCTCATTCAGCCCAAACGCCACATCTAGGTTCATCCTTGTCATGTATTGATATCTTAGTTGTGCTATATTGGTCTATTTTGTCTATTGACTCTCAGGACCCTAAGACTCCGGATCGTGACAGATTTATCCTCAGTAAAGGGCACGCAGCAACCGCTCTGTACGTCACGCTAGCATATCGAGGGTTTTTCCCTCTAGAGCAACTTGGGAATTATGCCCAACCAGGGAGTGTTATGGCTGAACATCCCAGTATCGGCTCAGCACCAGGGATTGAGGCTGCTACAGGTTCACTCGGCCATGGACTTCCCATTGGTTTAGGAATGGCATTGGCCAGCCAAATTCAAAATTTTTCATATCGAGTATTTGTGGTTATGAGCGATGGCGAGTGCAATGAAGGAAGTGTTTGGGAGGCTGCAATGGTTGCTCCAACTCATGGGTTGAGTAACTTGGTTGTTGTCATTGATTATAATAAGTGGCAAGCAACTGGGCGTAGTCAAGAAGTGACTTCAATAGATCCACTAGGTGATAAGTGGAGGGCTTTCGGTTGGAATGTCTATGAACTGGATGGAAATAGCATCGAGGATCTTGTGAATGTATTGGCGAGTGTGCCTAATTCCTCAAACAAGCCCACAGCTATTATTGCCCATACTATCAAGGGCAAAGGCGTCTCTTTTATGGAGGATGATAACAACTGGCATTACCGCATTCCGACTGCAAGCGAGGTCGAAGAAGCAAAAAGAGAATTGGGATTGATATGAGAAATGTGTTTGCTGATGAAATCACTAGGCTCGCGGTCAAAGATAAGGGTATTGTTCTTCTTTCTGGTGACATTGGAAATAGGCTGTTTAATGATTATAAAGCGGTTGCTGCTAATCGTTTTTTTAACTGTGGTGTAGCAGAAGCCAATATGATTGGTATGTCTACAGGTATGGCATTGTGTGGATTGCGTCCAGTTGCATACACAATTGCACCGTTTATTACAACTCGGTGTCTAGAGCAAATCCGAGTTGATGTTTGTTATCATAATGTGCCAGTGATTATTGTCGGTGTTGGCGCAGGTTTTTCGTACGCTGGTTTGGGGGCAACACATCATTCGGGGGAAGATATTGCGTTTTTGCGTGCCATCCCAAATATGCACGTCGTTTGTCCGGGTGATCCTGTGGAAGTCAGACTCGCACTCCGAGCGGCAATTGATCTCAAAAAGCCAGTTTATCTTCGGCTTGGCAAAAAAGGAGAGCCGATTGTCCACGATACTTCTCCTGATTTTCAAATTGGCAGAGTAATCACTATTTCGGAAGGTGACGATGTTTGTCTGATCAGCACGGGGAATATTCTTCCAGTTGTTGTTAAGGCAGCGGAAGAGCTGGATAGGATTGGACTTTCTGCACAAATTGTTAGTTGTCACACTGTTAAGCCTCTTGATCTTGAATTTCTTGGATTTGCTTTTTCTAGATTTCAACTCGTGGTAACTATTGAAGAGCACAGTCGGATTGGTGGACTCGGTGGAAGTGTGGCCGAATGGTTTACTGATCAGCCTATTCTAAATGCTAAGCTACACCGAATAGGTACTTCTGACCTGTTTCTCCATGAAGTCGGTNATCAGGCTTANGTCCGACAGCGGTTTGGTTTAACCGCTTCAGCGATCTCAAAACAGGTTGTGAGAAAGTTAGGCCAATTTTGAAAACCTCGGCCGCNGTTNTGNTCGAGNCGAACANACCACTCGAAATTNTNGATCTTGAAGTTCCAAAACTTCGTCGAGGNCAAGTGTTGGTCGAAGTTGCTTTCAGCGGTGTTTGTTACACGCAGGTCTTGGAATGGCGAGGCTATCGTGGTGTTGATCCCTANCTCCCACATTGTCTTGGACATGAAGGTAGTGGAAGTGTTTTAGAAATTGGTGATGGCGTTACGAAGGTTGAGCGTGATGATCACGTCATTTTATCGTGGATCAAGGGAAGTGGGATCAACGCAGGTGGATCAGTATATAGTTGGGGGAAACAGTGTGTTAATGCTGGGCCAATCACAACTTTTAACCGGACGTCGGTGATCAGTGAAGATCGTTTAACTGTTATTCCTAGCAATTTTTCTCTTAAGATGGCCGCGTTGGTCGGTTGTGCTTTGCCGACGGGGCTTGGTTCAGTTTTTAANGTCGCTCAACCAATTTCNGGTCAAAGCATTGCGATCTTTGGGGTTGGAGGTGTTGGATTGTGTACAGCGATGGCGGCTAAGGTCAATGGTTGCACACCGATCATTGCCATCGATTTAGTTGAGCAAAAGTTGGAGTTGGCGAAAGCTATCGGAGTTACTCATTTGATCAATGCGTCGCAAGACTCTGTGTTGGAAAGGATTATCCAGATTTGTCCTGATGGAGTGGATTTCGCGATTGAAGCAACGGGTAGACCGAATGTGATGTGTCAAGCGATCGAATCTGTTCGTCCTCGNGGTGGTTCTGTCGTTATTGTCGGCAATGCAAGGCACGGCGAAATTTGGGAACTCGATCCGAAACAGTTGAATCTTGGTAAACGCATCTTTGGTACTTGGGGTGGCGACAGCCAACCGGATCGAGATTATTTGAGATATTGCAACCTCGCTATGACGGGATCGTTAAATTTAGGTGCCTTTTTGACTCCTCCGACTTATGCCCTCCATGGTATCAATTCGGCTCTTACTGATCTCGAATTGGGCAAATTAACTCGGCCGATTATTGATCTCTCAATTCTGTAGTTATGGATGATATTTTGATTGGAATTGATTTTGATAATACTATCGTTTGTTACGACGGCGTTTTTTACGAAACGGCAGTTGAGAGAAAAATGATCGGTTGCGATTCACAATGTCGATCGAAGGAGCAGGTTCGAGATTACCTTCGTGGGATAGGAAGGGAGGATCAGTGGACACTTTTGCAAGGGTATGTTTATGGTACGTGCATGTCGAGAGCCAATCCTTTCCCAGGTGTCATCGACTTTTTCAAGCTTTGCCGAGAGAAACAGATCCTCACTGCTGTCGTCAGTCACAAAACACTATTTCCTTTGAACGGTCCGAAATACGATCTTCACTATGTTGCTCGTAAATGGCTGGGAGATCATCAGATCGATCAGGTTGTGACACAGATCCATTTTGAGCCAACGAGAAAGGACAAATTGCATCGCATTTCCCAGATCGGTTGTACGCATTTTATTGATGATCTTCCTGAGTTTTTGGCAGAAGCTGATTTTCCGAAAGGGGTTGAAAGGTTCCATTTCGATCCGAATTGTTCCGGATTTAAGCATCAATTTCGGCGACTTCATTCATGGTCTGAGGCAATCAAATGGATCACAAGCTTGTAAAGAAACTGTTGGGTCGAATCGGCATTCCAGATCAGTTTTCGATTGAGTCTGTTGCTGGTGGAATGAACAATAAGGTTTTTTGCGTTTCGACTAACGATCGTAAATTTCTATTAAAATGTTATTTTTCTCATCCCGATGATAATCGAGATCGACTTAGGACGGAATACGCTTTCTTGACATTTGCTGNGAATTGCAATATATTTTGCGTTCCAAAGCCGGTTGCGGTCGATCCAGAAAATCAGATTGCCCTTTACGAATTTATTTCTGGTCGGCCTTTGGATTTGGACGAAGTGACAACTGAGAATGTCGAGTCGGCGATTGCCTTTTATTTCGATTTGAATCGGCATCGGTTTCACGAATGTGCGGTGAGACTTCCGAATGGGTCGGAAGCGTGTTTCACCTATATGGATCATTTTTCATGTGTTGAAAGTCGAGTTGATCGGTTGAGTCTTGTCGCCGATTCAGAGGCCAAAAAAATCATCACTAGAAAACTCTATTTTGCGTGGAAGGAAGCTCAGGAGTTTGCAATTGATCAATTAAAGAGATCAGCGATTGATCCAAATTTACAAATTTCAAAAAAAATGTTATCGCCCTCTGATTTTGGTTTTCACAATGCTATCCTTACCAACAGTGGCGAATTGTATTTTGTCGATTTTGAATACGCTGGTTGGGACAATCCAAGCAAAACGATTTGCGATTTCTTCTGTCAACCGAAGTTCCCGGTGTCGCTGAATCATTATCCGATCTGGTTCTCAAATTTTCAAGATCGAGATGTTGAATGTGCTGTCGATTTTGCAGTGAGGACCCTTTTACCACTTTATCGGGTCAAATGGTGTTGTATTCTGCTCAATCATTTTTTGACGGTTGGTGAGAAAAGACGTGAATTTTCCAACGAGATTGTCGACATTGATATCCAACGGAGGATCCAGTTAGAAAAGGTAGAGGATGTCCTACATCGACTTTTTGAGTTCCCTGCATAAAAAAACGAAGAGAGATTATCTGGCGCGAGTCAACGAATTTCCAAAGGCGGAAGCGGCGAAGGTAGCCAAACAGTTCGGTTTCGATTATTGGGATGGCGATCGGAAATTTGGATTTGGTGGATACAACTATGATGGTCGATGGCGGTCCGTCGCTACTGCGATGGCCACTCATTATCAACTCACAGCGGGCGATCGAATTTTGGATATTGGTTGTGGAAANGCTTTNCTCCTTTACGAATTTACGCAGATTCTCCCAGGGGTAGAGGTTTGTGGTATAGATATTTCGCAGTATGCGATCGAGAATGCCAAATCGGAAGTCCNACCGTTTCTTCATGNCGCTTCCGCAACGGATCTCCCTTTTGAAGANGGAAGTTTCGATCTTGTGGTCTCGATTAACACAATTCATAATTTATATTGTAATGATCTAGATNTGTCATTTAGAGAAATCGAGCGTGTTGGGAAGAAAAAGAAATACATCGTCGTTGAGTCATATAGAAATGAGGCTGAGAAGGCAAATTTGCTTTATTGGCAATTGACATGCGAATCGTTTTATACGCCACAAGAGTGGGCTTGGTGGTTTCGTCACTGTGGCTATACAGGCGATCATTCGTTTATTTATTTTGAGTGAAAAATGAAAACAGTTTTTGTAATCGGTAGTAATTCATTTTCGGGAAGTGATTTCATTGATTTATTACTTGGAACTAATCGATATAATGTTGTTGGANTGAGNAGATCTCCNGAAAAAAAAGAGCTCTTTCTNCCTTATAAAAAGCGNTTANACTCCTCANATTTTGAGTTTCATCAGATTGATCTCAACCACGATATGTTGAAACTTTTCTCACTTCTTGTTGATCGAAAGCCCGCTTATGTCGTGAATTTTGCAGCACAGAGTGAAGTTGCNCCGAGTTGGGAAAACCCAGACCAGTGGTTTCAAACAAATGCTGTTTCGATCGCTAAACTGTCCAGTTTTCTCAAAGATCAGAAGTGGTTGGAAAAATATGTGCATATTTCGTCTCCNGAAGTTTACGGGACATGTGANGGAAACATCACAGAATTTGCACCAATCAATCCGAGNACGCCATACGCCGCGTCCAAAGCTGCGGGAGATCTGATGCTTCTTACNCTNGTTAAATCATTTTCCTTTCCGCTTGTGATAATTCGGTCAACAAATGTTTATGGTTCGTGTCAGCAACTTTTCAAAATCATTCCACGATCGATAATCTATTTGAAATTGGGGNGNAAGATTGAACTTCATGGTGGTGGTNAAGCCNTAAAATCGTTCATTCACATTCGTGATGTTTCGCTTGGTCAACTNGCTGCGATGGAGCGTGGCNGAATTGGGGAAATTTATCATTTGTCTNCTGATCAAGGGNTTAGAGTGAAAGANNTGGTNAAGGNAATTTGTGAGGTNATAGGAAAAGACNTTCGGNGTAGCACGATTGATGTAGGTGAAAGNTTGGGGCAGGACAAGGCTTANGTGATTGATTCNACGAAAGCTCGGGATGAATTTGTGTGGTTGCCAGAAATAACCTTGGCTGATGGCTTACGCCAAGTGACAAACTGGATTGAAGAGTGGTGGGATTTGATTTGTTTAGAACCCTTGGAATACGTGCATCGACCTTAAAAGAATTTTGAAATATTCTCAGTAGTTTTGGTGTCTCCATGTTGGTTTGCAATAGCGAATTGATAGAGGATAATGTGTGAGAGGCTCTTCTCCGAGGTAGTATTAAATGCAGCTGAAGTGGGATGGTATTTGTTTGCGAAGTTGAGAACTTAGTTGCTGGTAAAAATCTGGTGATGTGAGGACTCTGAAGACAGAAAAATCTTCTTATTAATACTTTTATTTCATTTACCTCAAGGTCTGCAAGGAGATAATAGCTGTCGTGTGATTTTATATGATTCTTTGAGATTGAGAAGGTTGTACTATTTGGGTTTTGGGTTTCAATTATATCTCGCTGAGTTGTTCTAAATATGAACTGTATTTGCACTCTTAAACCTTGGTGTTTGTTTGAGGTCGTAAACAGCCCACATCTTTAGTCTGATGACTTATCCGTTGAGGCGTATTTGATAAATGAAGCATATCGAGTCGATTAATCTGGAGGTTTATGTTACCCGAGAGAAAATTTGTAATATAAGTAGGGCCGAAATCAATTTTCTGAAGAGTAAGGTTAATCAAACAGAAAGAAAGCGTATTCGGTTATGTACGCATAAACATTTGGAAGACAAACTCCACGAAATGTTTATTGTGCTTTCAAGGGAAACTTATATTAGGCCTCATAAACATGTCAATAGAATAGAATCGTTGCATGTTATTGAAGGCAAAGCTCGTGCGGTGTTTTTTGATGAAATAGGTGGTATTATCCAAGTTGTTCCGTTAGGGGATTTAAATTCCGAGTCGCAGTTTTACTGCCGTATTGATGAAGCTNTTTATCATACTATATTNGTTGACTCGGAATACTTTGTCTTTCATGAATCTGTAGAAGGTCCTTTTTGNAAATCAAATACCATNTTCTCCTTCGTGGTCACCAGATGAAAGNGATTGCNTGTCAACCCAAGAATATNTCTGTAATTTAANCCGANCGGTTCACTTACTTAAGTAATGAAATTTNTCGTTTTTGGAGCTNCAGGATTTGTTGGCCGCCATATTTTNAATTACATGCNATCNCAGGGTTATCCTGTCTTAGGTACACAATCGACGAAAGAATTCCCTGACCTGATTAAATTNAATATACTTGAAAATTCTATTGAGGAGTCAATTCCAAGAGAGTTCCTGCAAGAAACAGAACCAATCTTTGCTGTTATTTGTATAAAATTTGGGCCTATGGACCTCTACCCACGAGAGAAAGAACTAAGTCGCTTTTTGGAAGTTGAAAGAACTAAACTTCTTATAAAAGAACTAGTCAGATTNAAAATTACGCCTGTGTACCTAGGTTCAAGCTATGTATTCGATGGCAANCTGGGATATTATTCTGAGGAATCGTTGCATAATCCAATTAATACTTACGGGCAATATAAATCGGAAATAGAGAGGTTCCTTCTGGAAAATCAAGAGACTAGCCTAATATTGAGAATAGACAAAAATGTTGGTGATGATCCGTCCGAATCACATGATTTGTCAACATGGTATCAACTTATGAAGACGAATCANGAAATTCATTGTATTCAGGATCAGATTTTTCCCCAACATATGCTGGGGATGTTGCCCGTGGAGTGTTCCAAGGTTGTAAGTGTGGATTGAAAGGTGTGTATAATTTAGCTAACACCGAATATTTTTCCCANGTTGAATTGGTTAAACAATTTGCTTTATCGCTTAATATGAAGGGGGAAATTGTTTCCAAACCCCAATCAGATTTCGGCTTCCTTGATCCCCGACCTTTAAAATCTTATCTTGATTCAACCAAATTTATTAAGGCTACAGATGTACGTTTTACTTCGATGAGAGAGATCTTCCAACAATTTGCAACCAAACTCGATCCTCTATCCAAATCATAGGTTTGTTGCCTTTACCATGGAGTTTAGTAATAAGAATAGTTTGTCTTGGTTGTCGTGAGATTAGAGTCCTAGATATTATAATCAGTTCAGGGTTGGTAAGTCTTTGCTAACAGAAAAAGGGATACAAGTCTAATATTAGGAGAGCAAATCTCTGGAACTGTTAGNAAAAGATGTCTTGGCCAAAAGGGTTGATAGAAAAATGTTGCGAAATTTTGAGAGAAGTACCCCAAGGGATTTTTTGCCACTTGGAAAGTGTGANAGTCTTTTCCTCGAGTTTTTTGGAAGCTACCTTAATACGAAATATGGTGAAAATACTCAGAGAGTGTAGATGCTAGTCTTCCACAAGTTGATGGCTTATGTCTAAGCTCTATCATGTCTTGACCATGTTGAATGGTAGAGTCAAAAAGCACAGAAAAGTTGCCTTATTTAGCTAAGGTGAGTTAAACTAATTTATTGTTCCTATCAAAGAAATACGAGTATTTTAGGTTGCTTTTGAATACAACTCTATATTGCTTCTATGACTTAAGCGTTTCTCCTGCCAGCTATGATTTCTTAGCTTTCTTACAGTTAGCAGAACTTCACAGAATAAGGCNTGGGTTTGACCAAACATTCTTTATCTTTGTCCCTGGTCCAAAAGATGGATTTAGGGATGATAATCTTTCAAAGACTACTGCACAACGTTATATGATGATGCGGAATGTTGTAGTTCCATCCTGCCGACTGTTGCCCTCACACATTGGAACTGTTTGGCTTTCTAATAGAAATGAAGCTGAGGATTTCTTTAAAAAGGCTAATGGAAATATATTTCCACGGTTATATAGTCCAGAGCGGCCTACAAGGGATTATGTGTGGCGGGGAGTTAATGCTGCTTACCTTCGAGGAGAGAGTCTCTCTCTATTTATAGAACCACTGGAATATACGGAAATGGTTCAATCATATCTGAAAGAATCTAACTTAGGTAACTCTCGCAAGATTATAACAGTAACTGTTCGAGAAACAGATTATCATCTGGAACGGAATACAAACTGTGCGGAATGGAGTCCTTTTTTAAAAGAGGTTTCTAATGAAGAATACCGAATAATCATCATACCTGATACCGGTCGTGTATGGAACACAAATTCGTTATTGGATGATTTTGAGCATTGTCAAACAGCCAGTATCGACATTCTGTTCAGGGTTGCGTTGTATCGACAGGCTTATGTAAATATAGGTGTTAGTGGTGGTCCTATGCAGCTTGGGCCCTTAATGGGTGNTCCAACCATAGTTTTCAAGTACGTGAGTGAAGACNCTGCTGCCAATCCTGTATGGCTGAAGAATGTACATGGAATTGAATTTGGGGATCAATTCCCAATGTGCAAGATAAATTATAGGGTTGCTTGGGGCCCGGAGAGAAAAGAATTTCTTCTAGATCAGTTCAATCANTTTGTTAATGATTTTCCCGATTTGTATTGTGAGTCGATTCATGAACATGGTATTCAGTCGGAGCGGCAAAGGCAGATTCTTTGTAAAGTCGTGTGGGCCTATCTGGGTGANTGTTTGTTTGAAGCAGAGCGAGCTGTTATTAATATCANTAATATCTCGCAAGAGGACATAGATACCTTGGAAGCTATTATTAAAAATAGTCCTGATTGGGCTGCCCCCAGATNTNTGTTAGGACAAATTGCTGAAGGTACAGGCNATTTGGATACAGCTTTACAACTGTTCAGTGACTGTATTCAGCTGTCTCAGAATTCTGGGGATGAGGAACTGTATAAGGACGTTCGTCTTATGAAAGCTGGGGTATTTGAAAAGACAGGTAGGGTGGGTGATGCTCTAAAGGAGTACTTGGAGTTGGGTCAAGCCTATCCTNAAGACAATGAAATTAGCAGAAAAGTTGCATCTTTGCAAGAATATGATGCGCTCTAGAGTGTCATTTTGATTAGAGTTTGCTATCTATGTCTTAATTCAATTTTATACAAGATTTAAGAGAAAACAGTCGATGAATATCAAAATTGTGAAGCTAATTCGACTTTAATTTATCTCGAGATTCATAAATTGAATATCGTGTAAAAGGTAAATAAACTGGTTTTATGTAAATGTAACTCATGATTCGATGCTAAAAGAATTAGACCGATATCAGAAAATCCAAACTCTCGACGCCCTGTCAGCGATTTTGCAATCCTTCAGAGAGGAAAATAAAGTCATTGTCCATTGTCATGGCGTTTTTGATCTGATTCATCCCGGACACCTTCGTTACTTCGGAGAAGCAAAGAGTTTTGGTGAAATTTTGGTAGTTACTCTCAGCCCCGATAGATTTGTTAATAAAGGGCCAGAAAGACCCGTTTTTAACCAGAAACTCAGAGCTGAAGCGCTGGCGGCATTGCAGGTTGTCGATTTTGTCGCTATCAACGATACCCCCTCCGCAGTGGAAACGATTTTGCAATTGCAGCCTGATATATATGCTAAAGGAGGTGAATATAAGGATCTACAAGATTTAACTGGTAATGTTGCAAAAGAGTATGATGCTATTCATAGTATTGGAGGTAAGATGGTATTTACTGACAATATTACTTTTAGTTCTACTCGTTTGCTTAATGATTACTTCAGTGTTTTCTCTCCCGGTGCTGAAATCTACCTTAACCGTTTTCGTCAGAGTTATACTGCAGATAAAGTTATAGGCATGTTCGAGTCTCTGGATCGGGTGCGTGTACTTATTGTAGGTGATACGATTATCGATGAATACCATTTTTGTCGGGCTATGGGGTTGGCAAACAAGTCGGCAACTATTAATGCGAGATTCCTTCAATCAGAATCTCATTTGGGAGGTGCTTGTGCGCTTGCTAACCATGTAAGTAATTTCTGTAACCAAACTCATTTAGTTACTTGTCTTGGTGAAAACGAGGATACTTTAGAATTTGTAACATCAAAATTGAATCCTAATGTCACAACAGAATTCTTCATCAAACCTGAAGCCTCGACGACTGTTAAGCGCCGATTTCTTGATGATTCAAGAAACCGACTCTTCGAACTCAGTTTTCTTGACGACCAGCCATTGGCATCGAAGTTAGAACAAAAGGTGTTGAGGTATTTGCTCGAGGATGCACCTAATTTTGACCTGATAATAGCCGCGGATTTTGGTCATGGATTCATTAGTTCTAAGACAGTAGATTTACTTTGTTCTCTGCAGCCGTTTCTTGCAGTGAATGCCCAGACTAACAGTGCCAATACTGGATTTAATCTTATCACTAAATATCCTGAAGCAAATTATGTTTGTATCGATGAGCGAGAGATACGTCTTGCGTGTCATGAAAGATTTCGTCCTATCGAAGAATTAGTCGGGAATCTGGCAAAAAGAATGCATGCTTCTGCCCTTTCTGTGACTCAAGGTCATCATGGATCAATAACTTGGACGGCAGACTCTGGGATCTTCCAATCTTCGGCATTTACGACTGAAGTAGTAGATGCGACTGGGGCGGGAGATGCTTATTTCGCATTGAGTTCGCTTTGTGCCGCAGCTGGCTATCCAG
>NZUQ01000140.1 GCA_002697225.1 Candidatus Poribacteria bacterium | reverse complement strand
TTCAAGTTGCTGGATAAACCGGAAAGGGCTGCAGGTAAATCCTTGACCTTGTCTGCATTATCAGGATAAGCATCTTTAAAATCCAGAACGCCATCACTATCACTATCTGGGAAAGTTACTGTTACATCTTTTCCATTTGTGGTCTGAAATGTGAATGGACTGCTGTTTTGAGACACGGACTTAGCAGAGATGGTATCAGAGGAAGCTGAAGTCCATGTTGTCCCACCATCCGACGTCTTTTCAAGCTTGATATACCCGTCACTTTTAAGGCTCAGCCTATAGTCACCTGTGGCCACATCCCCATCAGCTGAAATCCAGGAGATATTACTGTTACCCGCGGTATCAGTAACAACAGCATCAATCAGTGCGCCATTAGAATCGGTAGCCAGTGCGTCTTGGAGTGTGTATGCACCTTTGATGACGTCGTCCAGGGCTTGAATACTGCTCCCTGACACATCGTCGGCAGTAGAACTGTCTGTATCCACTTGGTTGCGATAATAGGTGCCGTTCAGAATATCCATCTCATTATATTCAGTTACGTTGGCAATACGGGTAATCTCATTTTTCAAGGCTTGGTATTCCAAGTTAATACTGGATCGGTCAGTATCATTGAGCGTGTCAGTAGAAGCCTGTACAGCTAGTTCCCGCATGCGACTCAGCATGCCACTGATGTCATTTAGGCCATTCTCTGCTGTTTGAATAAGATTGTTAGCCTGTTGAGCATTCTCATTGGCTTGTTTCATCCCTTGGATTTGATTGTTCATCCGAGTACTGATAGCAGAGCCAGCAGAGTCATCAGCTGCTGTGTTGATCCTTAGTCCTGAGGAGAGTCTTTGCAGAGTATTATTGAGGTTGAATTGTGTTTGAGTCAGGTTTCTATAAGCTAGTGAAGCTGTTGGATTATTACGTAATCTTAAGCCATTCATCTCGATTTCTCCTATATTCTTGAAGTTGTTGTTGTGTGTATGCCGCTTGTTTGAGTTCCTACGCTCAATCAAACTGTTTATATATCGGCAGGATGGAAGAAAACATTAGGTTTTTTTGAAAAGAATAAAGAAAGATATATTTATATTATGTGAGGGTAAATGGGGAGGATGGAAGACAAGTTCAGTTGTATTTAAGCTAAAATAAAGTACAAGGTGAATATGGTGATTCAGAGATCAATTATCTTGTTGCTTGTGATGATGATTGTCTTTGTCGGGTGTGATGGTACATGAAGCTAAAACGGTTCTTAGGATTAGATATGAAGAAAAGATTAGCTATTTGTTTTTCTTGTTGGAGTCATCTGCTTAGTGTTTAGCTATGGTAATGCGTTGAAATACGCAGAATTGGGAGATACTCATATTGATCAAGAGAACGTATTGGTCTTGGGAAAGCCTTTCATTTCAGTTCGCTAGAGGTTTTGAATGGCCTTGCCGAAGATAATCGATTGGAGCATCGGTATATACCGCCGACGTTCGTAAAATTGGATGCTGAAAAAAAGCTTCAGTACCTTTTTGGACCTCAAATCCCCACTGGGGTTCCCATTCACAGCGATGAACCATAGCCAGCATAGGTCGTGGGGTATCTGTATGGTTGGGCATTCCACAGTGCCAGACTCGCATATCACGCAATATGAGATCTCCTCTCTGACTAAAAACGTATTCAGCCGGTTTTTTGGCATCCCACTCAGCAATCATCTCTTCTGTTATGTGTCGATTGTTTGGCTGAATTCGAGTGTCTTGGTGGGTACCAAGCCAAACCTTGGTTGCTCCGTTAGATTGATCAACATCCACTAGTGGAACATTAACCACTATGCAGTGAGGTGGTGGTATGTAATCCAGATTTGGCCAAAGTTGATGGGTATCTGCATGGACCCCTTGCTGCTCATTTCCAGAAAAGGCAGTGTTCGCACCATAAGAGTCCAGGATGACTCCATCGCCCATGATCTGGTGTGTGATAGTAATTGCCATTTCATTGAACACAATATCTGAAAATAGATAAGGATGAAATGGAGGAGGCCTTACACCTTGCCAATTATTGGAAATTCCATTGGTTTGTTCTACCCTATCGACATCTTCTAGCATCTTTTGACTTAAACGATCAGTATGATCAACATCAATTACTCCCGAGAGAAGAACGACACCATCTTCCTTTAAGGCCTTTATTGATGCTTGAATATTATCTGCATGCATATGCCCCGATTTAACTTCATCGGAGCTGATTTTTAANGTTCGCATAACGCTAGTTTACCCCCAANANACTTGTGATTGAACNAAATCCCNNGAGCCTATGAGTCGGTCATTTAGGAAAGTGACTNNTATCCTCATGNTGAGAACTAGAGCGATTTTAGCTTAATATGGCGAAACCAAATTTTTCCGCCGTGGTCCTGCAACCCAATGTGCCCTTTATGCGNCATATCTTTCCAGGCATACTTGAATTTATTCTTGGTTCCATCAGGATTGATACCAGGTTCTGACCATTGGTCCATGTCCATGTCAGTAATTTTNTCACCGTTATGNTCTACTGTAATCATGTTATTTTGACAATGAANGGTCATATTATTCCATTGNCCAATTGGNTTACAAACATTGTGGGTTGGAGCCACCATGTCATAGATTGCACCACAGTCATGGGATCCTAAGGTTTCACGTNCGTAACTATCCAGTATCTGAATTTCGATTCCCGTGTGCACCGGATCATCTAGATCTGACCAGCGGAAGAAAATACCACTGTTAACACTATCATCCATCTTGAAATCAACAGACAAGACGAAATTTTCGTATTGTTTGAGAGTATAAAGATATTTACCACCATTGGCAGTACATAGAATGTTACCATTATCGACTATCCATCCCTCTGGGTTTCCGGTTGTTGCCCAACCATTTAAAGTTTGTCCGTCAAACAGTAAAATCCACCCGTCATTTTCTTTTTGTTCATTTAACATTGGGGTAACCTCTTTTGTTCTAAATGTTGATTGGTTTATTCAAAGTGCGTTGAACTGAGATCTAAGTGATAAATTGTGCCGTTATCGTATCCAACCAGATAGATCTCGCCATGGTGGTCAACTCCGAATGAGGCTATTCGCGTTGGAGCCTGACCGATTTGGCGAATTTTGGTTAATTTCCTTTGATCCTGTTTCAATGCCCAAATTCGCCGCGATTCAAAATCCCCGAAGATATATGCTCCATAAAAGGATGATTGTTGGTTTCCACGAAAGACATAACCACCGGTGATTGAAATTCCATATTCACGACCATACGTAAATATCGGAGGTACGTAAGTCTCTTCATCTCGGCGGTAGCGACTTGAAAAGATTTCGAACCCTTCATAAATATTCCAACCATGATTCTCCCCTGAACGGACAATGGTTACTTCCTCGAAACGTACCTGTCCTACGTCTCCAACCCACAGATCTCCTGTAATTGGATCGAAGCTCATTCTCCAGGGTTCACGTAGTCCAACCACCCAGATTTCACGACGAACTTCTGGATCTGATAAGTCCACGAATGGATTATCAGCTGGAATTCCGTATTGGTAGTTAGCATCATGCTGATCTACATCGATCCGCAGAATCTTGCCTAGCAATTGGCTCAGATTCTGACTGTGGCCAAGTGGATCTTCCTGTGGTCCACCATCTCCCATACCGATATAGAGATAACCATCCGGTCCAAATAATAATGTGCCTCCGTTATGGTTGTCGGCGGGTTGTTTAATCTTCAGTAACTGTCGAGAAGCACGGCCCGAGTCTGAACGAAAGTCTTCGGAGGTTGACTTCTCTACCACAATTGTGTGTCGTTGGCCTTCTTCTATCGTTTCGTGCTTCAAATAGTATTTTCGATTCTGGTGAAAATTTGGATGGAAGGCAATACATACTAACCCTTCCCAAGGGCCGTCACTGACCTCGATGGAAAAATCAGCAAATAGCGTTTTTAGGTCTTGGTTAGTTTTTTTTGACAACAACCAGATTTTGGCTGTGCGGTGTTCCAGAACAATGAAAACATCTTCTAGAACAGGGTGCTCTGATATCCATACTGGCTGATTGAAGCAATGCTCCGCAGGATGGAAAGGGGTTANTTGAACAGTTTTAGTTAAAACTCCGATTTCGTCCGNTATTTCGCTTGAACGTGTGGCCTTTNATGTCGATTCACGTAGATTCTGCAAATAGGCAATTAGATCCAGGAATTCCTGCTTTGAAATTAGATCCTCAATACCTTCAGGCATTACAGAGACTTGACTGGCGCGGCGCTGATCAATCTCGTCAACGGCAATTTTAACAATAGCACCATCCGTACTGGAAAGCACTATTTCTTCCACTGATGCCGACTTCAGAATTCCAGTATGCATCACCCCTTCAGTTGTCACAATAATTGTTGTACTATATCCTGGTGAAATATTGGCAGATGGATCAAGAAGTGTGTTGATGAGGTGCTCTTTGTTATATGTATCACCAATGGTGGACAGGTCGGGACCAACCGATCCGCCTTGATCATTTACTGTGTGGCAACTTTTACAATTGGCTTTTTCTTTGTCTTCAAAGATTTTTCGGCCGTTGACTATGTTGCCGCTACCGGATGCCGCAAATTGACTGTATTGTTCTCGAAGCGTCAGTACCTTGCTTGGTGGATCAGCTAACACTGCTATTGCTAAGATGTATAGAAAACACCACCTAATTGCTGTTTTAAGACATCGGCAAGCAGATATAGTTTGCCGATCCGGACGGTTTTTTTGTGTTAACTTTACCATTATCACTTCGCATTTAATACTAATGGACCAACAGAAGCCACACGAAGAATCGGATATTGTGAATTGAACAAACTGTGATCGTTGGTGTCGTTTGCAACCTGCCACATTTGTGAGGTCATCTGATTTAATTGTTCTTGATAAGTTGGGTCTTCGGCCAGATTGGTCATTTCGTATGGATCCGCATCCAGATTGTATAGTTCATCAAAATCAAATCCGTTGAAAACAAATTTCCATGATCCGTTCCATATTACACGTTGCGTTAGAATCATACGTCCCCCATAGTACTCAGCGAAACCGGTCGTAAACTGATGCTCTTCGGATTTTGGATCACTAAGAATGCTAGCGAAGGAACGCGAATCAGGAACGTCAATCGGTTCACAATCGACCAAGTCCAATAGCGACGGACAGAGATCATGCAGCCCAACACGAGCGTCTGTCGTTATTCCCTTTGCACAACCTGGTCCAGATATAACAAGTGGTATGTTGTAAATCTCTTCTGAGGCCGAGAAATTCTTGCAATATAAACCGTGTGCACCAAGCAACTCACCGTGATCAGAAGTGATTACAATGATGGTATTCTCTGATTCACCGTTAGTTTCTACTAAATCAATGAGTCGGCCAAACAATTGATCAATCTCAGTAATAGACGCATAGTAGCAGGTTGCTGCTTCACGTCGTTCTTGATCAGTGAAAGTTTGCCATACACGTGCCGCTTTACGATAGATGCCAGGACGGCCTTGGAGGTCATCTTTAACATTCGGTGGCAGCGCAATCCCGTCGACTTCATAAAGATCAAAAGCCGATTGCTCGCTGATGAACGGGTCATGTGGTTCTTGTAAACTAACAAAACAACACCAGGGATCATCTGTCGTCGACGCTTGTCGGAGAAAATCCTCTGCCAAACTCACGGTAACTCCCATATTTCGCTGTTCGGAGGGTAAATCTGTTACACCATAGAAGATGCTTTCCTTGTACCCTGGAGGATTGTCCAAATTGCGTTGTAGGGAAAAAGTCTGTTGAGGAGGATTGTTACCCAAAATTTCCTTTTGTCTCTGCTGCCATAACTCATTTCCATTGGTACCGTTAATTTGCCAACCAAACTGTTCAAGTTTGCTACTTCGCTCGACATGCCATTTGCCGAAGTATCCTGTCTTGTACCCAGCAATTTCCAGTCTTTGTGCCCAGTGTGGATGTTCGGTACGCAAGCAACTCTGATCCGAATCAACTGTATGAGTCACAGTTAAGACTCCGTGGTTGTGTGGCAGCAACCCAGTCATGAGGCTCGCACGGGAAGGAGAGCAGACAGCATTGGCCGGGTAGGCGTTTTTGAACCGCACGCCCATTTGAATGAGGCGATCCATATTAGGGGTTTGGCAGGGATGTCCCGGATCAAGGACTCGTCCCTGCATTTGATCAGTCATCAAAAACAAAATATTAGGTCTATTTGACACATTGACACCTTTCAATGTTTTTTTAAATTTCTACTGGGTAGTTAAAGTTAATCGTTTTGATATTTAATACTATAACCATTCCTGTGTAAGGTTCCATTGATTTCCTGTACTTTGAACTTGATAAAATCCTGAAACTCTGGATTCTCTCGGATTCTGTCGAAACCGCTATCCAACCGTGCTTTTGCTATAGTTTCTTCATCTAAATTCATTGCTGTCTGTAGAGATTCTACTGACAGAACTGCTTCATTTTTCAGAACATACGTTAAGGCTAAATTATAATAAATTAGTGCATATTCCGGATTAATCTGAATGGCTTTCTTATACTCAGTAACAGCGGCTTCCAAATCTCCTTTAAGTGCGTAAATAGCAGCTAGATCGTCATGGGCCAACACATAATCTGGGTTAATCTCAATGGCTAATTGATACTCAGTGACAGCAGTTTCTAAGTCTCCTCGGACAGCATAAACTACTCCTAGATTGTAATGAACATGTGCATCTCTGGGATTAATCTGAATTGCTTTCTTATACTCAGTAACAGCAGCCTCAAAATTTCCTTGGTTGTAATAAACAAGCCCCAAATTATGGTAAACCTCTGCATCTCTGGGATTGATTTGAATTGCTTTCTTATACTCAGTAACAGCAGCCTCNAAATCACCTAGCTTACGATAAGCAACACCTAAACAGTAATGAGTGTTNGAATCTTTTGGATTAATCTGAATTGCTTTCTTATACTCAGTAACAGCAGCCTCNAAATCTTCTTGACTNTGATAAATAACACCTAGATTATAGTATGCACCTGCATCTTTTGGATTGATTTGAATGGCTNTTTTATAGGCATCCTCTGCCATTTTAAAATCACCNAGATTATGATATACAAGTCCTAGATTGTAGTGTACCCCNGCATCTCTGGGATTGATTTGAATGGCTGTTCTGTAGAAAATCTCTGCTGTTTTAAAATCATTTTGTTCTGTATAAATATTTCCCAGACAATAATAAGCATCAAAATGTTGAGGATCAATCTCAATAGCCTTTTTATACTCAGCAGCAGCGGCTTCCAAATCTCCTTGTTGATGAAAAANAAGTCCTAAATTATAGTATNAATCTGCGTTCTTGGGNTTCATAGGATTAAAANCTAACCATTTTTNCCTATTAGAANATGATANCATTACNGTTTCTTTGTTATCAAAGATGACGACCTTGATTGCTATTAGAAATCGGACCAGTCTAGCAAGCCAACGACTCGATCAGTTNCCTTAGAGGACTAATGAGAAACCAAACGACAGCATTCTAATGGAGATTCTATCCCTTTTACNTTCCATNGTATAGAATAACCTGCTATCCTCAGGGTTGGAATTTAAGGTTACACAGTACATAAATTATTANCAGCGTTGGATTCCNGTCCCAACTCAATGCTAAAATACAAAATACCATATCNCTNAGAGCTTTTGAATAAATNGATGGTTCCAAGTGACAATTGACTTTGTATAATCCGGGTTGCTAATACAAAAGCNCAGGGATCTTCATCCTATGATCGACGACCTTGNGATTTAAGCACGATAATCAACNTTATCCTGCTGTATATCCGCCATCTATAGGAAGGGCGATTCCAGTCACAAAAGACGATTCATCTGAGGCTAAATACAATACACCGAGAGCAATCTCCAGCATATCTCCGAGTCGTCCCATCGGATGAAGATCCGCTAGTGCTTGATACTCTTCCTTATTCTTCAAAATGTTCTTCAACAACGGTGTGTTGACAAAGCCAGGACAGACACAGTTGACCCGGATCTTATGTAGAGCATAATCTAGCGCCATGCTTCGCGTTAGGTTGACAACACCACCNTTAGAGGCTGCATAAGCCGCACGAANCCTTCCTCCAACTATGCCATANATTGAAGCTATATTAACAATAGAACCACCTCCATTCTNGATCATTCTAGGAATCGCATACTTAGAACTAAGGTAGATACTTTTCAAGTTGACATCGATGTTACGATCCCAATCCTCTTCGGACAAATCTACCACAGGTAAACGTGTGGCAATCCCTGCGTTGTTAACCAAGATATTCAGCTTACCGTAGGTATTGATCGTTGTTTTCACCATACCCTGTATATCTGTGGCTGAGGTTACATTTACATAGTCGAAGATAGCTTGACCACCATCAGATCTTATCAGATCAACTGTTTCGTTACCACCAACTTCATTTTTATCTGCCACAACAACCTTCCCACCTTCTTTGGCAAATAGGATTGCTGTTGTCCTCCCTATTCCGGAGGCTGCGCCTGTAATGATTGCAACTTTGTCTGAAATTCTCATGGACCTCTCCTTAAAAGTAGCTTAAGACGTGTGCAGATTGACAACTCACAATTTAAGTTGGTCTCTTTTGCTCCTTCGTACTATCCGATGTAGCAGGGGTGACACTGTGGAATTAAAGATCCAACTTAGTGACAATATACCAATTCCAAATAGCATTGCTACATCAAAATCCTGATTGCTCATCCATAATCCGCCGTGCAAAACTTTGGTGACGATATGCTTCACCTGTGCCAACTCCACCAATTCCACCCATCCTCAATAGAGAAGCACCATACTTCATTTGGTATTCACCAAGCCACAGGCTACTGATATTTGGTTCCTCATATGTTGAGAGTGTGATTTTCCAATTTGACTCTGATTCCTTTAGACATTTGAGCTTCACTGCATTTCTCCTACAAATTGGGATGCTTATTACCAAATAAATCTTATTCAGGATCCTTCAAGTATTTGTCGAACCATTGTATTGTTTTTTTCCACATTGTCTCTGAAAGGATATGTCCCGAACCATTCTCAATATAATAGGAGAAATTTTGAGTAACACCTATATTGATATAGGCTTGTGTAATTATCCTCATTCCTGCACGAACATCTTCAATTGGACTACCTCCATCTAGTTCTCCAAAATTCATATGTAATGGTTTAGGAGCAATTAAGGCAACTATATCAGGAGTGTCACCATATTGCTGAATTTTAGGTATAAAGTTTGGAAAACAATGAAGCATGTGTTGGCGTTGAATAGCTGTATAAGTAGGTAAGCAACAGTTAGCCACCAGGCATTGCAATCGATCCTCCCATGGCCCGATTAACCAAGTATGTGTTGATCCCATTGAATGACCGTAACAACCGATTTTGTCAGCTTGGACTTCTGGCCTACTCACAAGAAAATCAATTGCACGTTTCATATCTAGAATGTTTTTCCAAGCTAGGCACTTGCCTCCCACAATATATCGGAGAAACTCAAATTCTTCGTACTGGCGATCGTTTAAACTTTCATTCTGTCGTTCTTCAAAACAAATGGCATCAGGACATAAGACTACATAACCTGCTTTTGCCAAAGCTGCTCCAGTGTGATGCATCGGATTTCCAGTCAAACCCGCAGGTTCACTCTTACCTAGATGATATTGCCCCGCATGTTGATGCCAAACAGCAACAGCAGGTGCGGGGTTAGCAGCAGATACACCTTCGGGAATTAACACAAAAGCTGGAACAGCATCATTGGCTTCAGCATCATAATACACAGATTCAATAGTAAAACCATCTCTTTCCATTATTTGGCGCGAACGAACGTTGAGGTCTTCCACAAGTGGCCATTCCCCACCTAAGCACTTTAATAGCTTGTCACTAAAATCATCTCCAGATAATTGCAACGCTGTTCTCCAGTTTTTCAGCCTTTTTAAATATATTTTCCCATTTCATCAGATTGATTGAATTTATGATACGCGCCGCTTGATATTCCAACTCCACAACCATATTTTAAATGACAATCTCACGGCCGGCTTTTAAAACATCTTAATGTCATTAGTGTAATGCCCAAAAACAAACCTTAGCCAACTAGGCCAAACCCATGTTTTCCTGTATCCGTTATCATCTGATGGTTATCTTCCTCCGAATGGCGATGAACCTTCCCAGTTGATATTGAGATAAAGATCAGATATGACCTTAAACGCAATTGCTATAATGAAAGTGTGCTACTTCTTGCGAAAGCCATTTCTCTATGTTAGCATGACCTGGTAAAAACATGCCATATTACTGTCATCTTTAGTCGCCAAGGTAAAAATTAATTGATTAAAAGTGGAAAGAGAGTTGATATGCCAGTTCAGTCAAAAAATGTAGAAGATAGTGGGTCTCAGATTAAAGTTACAGGTCTCCATGCTTTTCCAATTGGAGTGAAAGCCTATATCAAGATTGAAACCAATATGGGCATAACGGGTTGGGGGGAGATTAACAATATGGAAACTCGTGTGGCCTGTAGCCTGGCCGAGTCCCTTTCAGAACTTATTATTGGTGAAAACCCAACTAGGATTGAGCATCATTGGCAACGTCTGTTTCGCGCCCATCGGAACATTCGGGGGGGTGGGCTGATAATACATACGATCTCCGCTATTGACATGGCGCTGTGGGATATAGCAGGAAAGCTATGGAATGTGCCTGTAT